>ONID01000051.1 GCA_900317765.1 uncultured Eubacteriales bacterium
TGTGGAGGACATCACAGCCATGGAGCACCCGTTACTCGGCAGAATCTTCTGTTCCGTGATACGCCCGGACAATTCCGTTCCGCCGCTTCCGACCGTGCAGCACACGCTGAGTTCCATGACCATGGACGGCGTGCTGCGCACCATTCATCAGGCGGGAATCATCGACGAATTCGACGGGGAAGCTCTTATCTCCAAAATACTCCGCGCACGCGAAAAGAAAATCAGGGAAATAGCCGCCATCGCTTTAGACGACAGCCCGTATGTCAGCAGTGCCTTAAAGACTGTGAGCGAATTCGGAACGGATGTCACCGACGGCATTACCGTCGTGCTGAAGGCGCTCGACGGCGGCAGTGCCAAGTTGGCGATATTCGACTGCGATGAGGTGCATATGCGCCAGGACGCGGATCAATTAGGTTTCATCACACCCGTTCGGATGAGAGGAGGTTTCCCGCTCATTTCCAAATTCAAACGGCAGTATTATCCAAAGGGCAATTTCCTGCCCATCGGCGTGCAGGCGCTTCGGGCTGCTGCGAATGCCCTCATGCGCGGCATCCCGCAGACAAACGGCATTGTCACCGTCTCGGGCGACTGCATCAAGCACCCCTGCAATGCGATGATTGTCAACGGCACTCCGCTCGAGGACGTTCTGCGCTTTGTGGGAGTCAGCAAAGTGCCGAATTACGTCATATTCGGTGACACCATGAACGGTGTTACCATTACCGACATGCAGACGCCCGTGCCCGTCGGAACACGCGCCATTACGGTCATGCATTCGCTGAAACAGCCCGAAAAGACGTCCTGCACACGATGCGGCAAATGCGTCACGGTATGCCCGATGGGTTTGCCGGTCTATCTCGCCATGCGTTATTACGAGCGCGGCGACATCGACACAGCCGCTTCATTCGGCGCAGAGAATTGTTCCGTCTGCGGAGCCTGCAGCGCTGTCTGTCCATCCGGCATAGAGACTTCCGACATCATGCGAAGGCTCAAAAGACACAGGCGTTTGCAGTTGAAAGGTGAGAAAAAATAAATGGGCAAGTTGATGTCCGGCCAGAAAGGACTGATCTGTTTCGGTCCTGCAATCAAAAAATCAGCAAAAAGGGGGAATATATGTGATGAAGAAACTGTTTTCTGTGATCCTGGTAACGGCTGCGCTGTTGTTCTGTACGGTTCGTCCGGGATTTTACGGGAGTGTGGCGTTTGCTTCTGCAAATTACGGCAGCAGCGAGCTTGAGCTGTACGCCCGGAGGGTTGCGTCCGAGATTAACAGCCAGCGTGCGGCAGCAGGGCTTGACCCGCTGAGTCTTTGCGACAGTCTCAACGAGGTTGCCATTCTGCGGGCCAAGGAGTGTGCGAAAACTTTTGACCACGTTCGTCCCGACGGAACGCCGTGGTATACCGCGCTTGACAAAGCCAACGTTCCTTATTATGACGGCGGCGAGAATATCGCCTGCGGTCAGAGCACCCCAGAAGCCGTTATGAATGCCTGGATGAGTTCCGATGAGCACAGGGCGAACATTCTTGGAGCGGACTATGAATATGTCGGAGTAGGCGTTTGCTATTCCGGCGGTACATATTACTGGACACAGATCTTTACGGGAGGACTTTATATAGACGGCGAAACAGCGCCCTACATTTCCGAACAGCCGCAAAGTGTCAAGACGCCTGTCGGAAGGGGCGTCAGGTTCGAGGTAAAGGCACAGGGAACCGATCTGAGTTATCAGTGGTATTACAAAAAGAAGGGTGCCTCTGACTGGCGCATATGGAATGACCACACGTCTTCCGTATTACCGACCGCAAGGGAATGGTGCTTACCTCTGAGGCGGCGGTCATCACAATTGTTGATGCGCCTGTCATCACATTGCAGCCAGAGAATCTCACTACAGCCGCCGGTTCGGTGGTGAATTTCGAGGTGAAGGCGCAGGGCAGCGGTCTGAAATACCAGTGGTATTATAAGAAAGCGGGTACAACCGACTGGAGCAGGTGGAGCAGTCATACCACGGCTTCCACATCGGGCACGGCAAATGACAGCTGGAACGGTATGAAGGTATTTTGCCGCGTGACTGATTCAAACGGCATGTATACCGATTCATCGGTGGCGACTGTCACGATTAAACAGACGATAACAATCACGTCGCAACCGGGCAATGTCAAGACCGCTTCCGGACTTGACGTGACATTTGAAATCAAGGCAAACGGCAAAGGGCTGACCTATCAGTGGTATTACAAAAAGGCGGGTTCTTCCAGCTGGTCGCTCTGGAAAAGACATACGGATTCATCCGTCACTGGCACCGCGAATGACACATGGGACGGAATGAGAGTTTACTGCCGAGTAACCGACAGCACCGGCGCCTTTGTCAATTCCGAAAGCGCGTTGGTGACACTTGTGCCGAAGGTCAGCATCATCCGTCATCCCGACGGAGTTACCACCGTTGCGGGCAGATCGGTGAGCTTTACCGTCGTCGCCAAGGGCGAGGGCGTGACCTATCAATGGTATTACAAAAAGGCGGGAGCTTCCGATTGGTCTGTATGGGGCAAGTATACCCAGCGGACCGTTACCGGAATTGCCAACGAAAGCTGGAACGGAATGCAGGTGCGATGCAGAGTTACCGATTTTGCCAACCGCAGCGTTTATTCTCTTCCCGCAGTCATCACCTTCAAAGGCGGAATTACAGTGATAAGCGGACCTTCCAACGCCGTTGCGAAGGCTGGAGAAACCGTTCGTTTTTCAGCCGCGGCTCAGGGAGAGAAACTAAGCTGCCAGTGGTATTTCAAAAAGTCGGGTGCTTCCGGCTGGACGCTGTGGAACGGACATACCACGACCACTACATCCGCCACAGCCAATGCCACATGGAACGGAATGCAGGTATTCTGTCTGTTTACCGATGAATACGGGAATACGGCTTCGTCAGGCTGTGCAACCATTTATATTATAGAGGATGAATAGGCGGTGTGAGTCTATTGAATGCTGACAAGAAAGCGATCAAATCCCTCGATATGCATCGACTTGCGGAATACAGGGATTACCTTCGCTCTCATCCGCGGCTGACATATCTTTTTGCGGAACTGACGGACTGCTGCAACCTGTCGTGCCTTCACTGCGGAAGCAGCTGCGGAAACGGTGCGGGAAGGTATCTTGATACGCAGCTTCTTCTGCGTACATTAGCTGAGGTGGCACAGGATTTTGATCCGCACACCGTAATGATCTGTCTGACAGGCGGAGAACCGCTGCTGCATCCCGATTTTTTCACTATCGCGGAGAAGATCCATTCGCTTGGATTTCCGTGGGGAATCACCACCAACGGCACGTTGATTGATTCAGTCTGTGCGGAAAAGATGTCCGCACTGGGACTCGGTTCGGTAACGTTGAGTCTGGATGGACTGGAAGAGACACACGACGCTCTGCGGCGTGCAAAGGGCAGTTACCGCAAGGTGCTGAAGGCTGTGGAGCATTTGCATTCGGCAGGGATTAAGGTGCAGATAACCTCTGTGATTCACAGCCGGAATTTCAGTGAGCTTGAACCGCTTTATGAACTGATGTGCAGGCACAAAGTCGAGTCGTGGCGTGTAATCAATATCGAGCCGATAGGCAGAGCGCTGCAAAATCCCGATCTGCTGCTGTCGGACGAACAGATGATCGGACTGCTCGATTTTATCAGGGAAAAGCGATATTCATCCGAAACGCCCATGGATGTGTGCTTCGGGTGTTCGCATTATCTTTCCTATGAATATGAGCACGAACTGCGGGACAATTATTTTATTTGCGGTTCGGGAATATATGTCGGCAGCATACTGTGCAACGGCGATATTTATTCCTGTCTCGATATCGAGCGACGACCGGAACTGGTGCAGGGCAATATTGCTCGGGACAGGTTTTCCGATGTGTGGAAGAACGGGTTCCAGCCATTCCGAAGCGACCGCACCGCGCTTTGCGGCAAGTGCGGTGGCTGCCCGGAGAGAGAATACTGCGCGGGAGATTCCACGCACACATGGGATTTCAATAGCAACAAGCCGATGTTCTGTATATTGACAACAATGAGAAAGGAGCCATTACAATGAACGAAAGCAATCCTGTAGGAAGATGCCAGCGCTGCGGTGCGGAGGTGCATTTCAAGGACAAAAGATGTCCTGAATGCGGAGCAAAGAACGACTGCTGGGTCACCCCTGATCTGACGCGCTGCGGTAATTGTCACGCACCTTTGGAGGAAGGGGACAGATATTGCCGCAAATGCGGAACCAAAGCAGGAGAAGGCGCCTTTGAGCCTTATCAGCAGATCATGCAGTGTATTTACGGTCCCATGCCCGTCGAGAGAAAGCATGTCTGTCAAAAATGCGGGTACACCTGGACGACCTGTTTGATGATAGACCGGGAGGAATACTGCCCTAAGTGCGGCGGAAGTGCACCCAGCGATGACGCCTTCTTTGTAATGACAGAAATGGATTCGGATCAGAATGATGCAGGGGAAACCATCCGCTTTGATTGATAATTGAAAAAAAGATATAGAAAATCGCCGGATCACATCCTTTTGAAGGGGTGTGATTGGGCGGTTTTTTTATTTGTGCGAAATGTAAGAATAAATAAAAACCGAGAAGAAAAGAGAAAAACCTATTGACATAGTAGATTAGTAGGTTTATAATAATGACATATCTAATAAGGAGTGCGATATTGTGAATATCTACGCAGACAATGCGGCAACCACAAAAATGAGCAAAGCGGCGGTGAACGCGATGATGCCGTATATTGAGGAATTCTACGGCAACCCGTCGAGTCTGTATTCCTTCGGGCAGAGGGCAAAGGAAGCCGTTGAATCGGCTCGTGAAACCATTGCGGGATGTATCGGTGCACAACGGGGTGAAATTCTCTTCACATCCGGCGGTTCGGAAGCGGATAATCAGGCGATACTGTCAGCGGCATATTTCGGCAGAAAATCCGGAAAAATGCACATCATTTCCGATACGATTGAGCATCACGCGGTGCTTCACACATTGAAGAAACTCGAAAAAGAAGGTTTCAGCGTCACATATCTACCCGTACACACAGACGGAATTGTGCGTACGGAGGAACTGGAAGCAGCCATTCGTGAGGACACATGCCTTGTGACGGTGATGTATGCCAACAATGAAATTGGTACCATCCAGCCGATCAGAGAAATAGGAAAAATATGCAGGGAGAGAAAAATACTCTTCCACACGGACGCGGTACAGGCAGTGGGACATCTTCCGATTGATGTTGAGAGCGAATACATAGACATGCTCTCGGCTTCGGCACACAAATTCCACGGCCCGAAGGGAACAGGTTTTCTGTATGCGAGGAAAGGCGTCAGACTCACCAATCTGATCGAGGGAGGAGCACAGGAACGCGGCAGACGCGCCGGCACTGAAAATGTACCGGGCATTGCGGGAATGTCGGCGGCGCTTGCCGAATCGGTTCAGAATATAGAGGCAGGCCAAAAGCACGCCGCAGCTTTGCGCGACAGGCTGATCGCAGGTCTTGCGGAAATACCTCATTCGGCGCTCAACGGCGATCCTGTAAAGCGGCTTCCGTCCAACGTCAGCTTTTGTTTTGAGGGAATAGAGGGAGAATCGCTGCTGCTTTTGCTCGATGACAAAGGAATCTGCGCCTCTTCAGGCTCGGCGTGCACTTCGGGTTCTCTCGACCCGAGTCATGTGCTGCTTGCCATCGGAAGGGTTCATGATGTGGCTCACGGATCGCTCCGTCTTACCCTGGGAGACGATGCCACAAATGAAGATGTCGACTATATCATAAAATCCGTGAAGGAAGTAGTCGACTATCTGCGCAGCTTTTCGCCGGTGTGGCGTGACCTGTGTGCCGGGAAAGCTCAGTTTATATTGTGAGAAAGGAAGAATCAATCATGTCACTTTACAGTGAAAAAGTAATGGATCATTTCAGAAACCCCCGAAACGTGGGTGTGATAGAGAACGCCGACGGCGTCGGCGAGGTGGGAAATGCCAAATGCGGCGATATCATGAAGATATATCTGAAGATCGACGACGACATCATTACGGATGTGAAATTCGAGACGTTCGGCTGCGGCAGTGCGATTGCCTCCAGCTCGATGGCAACCGAGCTCATCAAGGGAAAGCCTGTGGCGGAGGCTATGGAGCTGACCAACAAAGCGGTTGCGGAAGCCCTCGACGGCTTGCCGGCTTACAAAATGCACTGTTCTGTTCTGGCTGAAGAGGCTATCAAGAACGCTCTTGAAGATTATTACTCAAAAAAGGCAAAGGAATCCTGAAAGAGTAAACAGGAACCATCCAAGATAAAAAAATCGTTCCGCTTCCCGCATTCAATTTCACGGGAAACGGAACGATTTTATTTAATGCTGAAAAATATTTATAAGCGTAGATCGGCAGTATTACTTTTTCTGCATTTCGAGTGTGTCTGCAAGTGAATTGGCAAGTGCGCGTGCGATTTTGTCATTGTTGTTGATAATCCATCTGGCAGGAGCTTCATAATGGTGATACTCAACTTCGGCGAGAACGCTTATTATTCCGTAATAGGATGGGTCGCGCACCTCTCCGTAGCCGGTGTTTTCATATGCCGTCATACCGTTGACAAGTTTGTTTTTTACGATAGACTTCTGGAACTCAATTTTGCCCATCTCGTTGACGATATTCTGAGCGAGCTGATAGCTCTGGTTGCATGCCGGGAAATAAAAACCGGTTGCGCCGTGCATCTTGATGCCATTGGAAATCGAATTGCTGTGAATAGCGAGATATACGTCTGAGTTACGCGTAAAAGCGTCATAGGCACGGTTATTAAGTCCAAGCTTCATACTGGCAGGCGGTATATAAACCGAGCAATAATATTCGTCTTCCAGTATAGTCTTGAGAGTATTGGCAACGCGATACATTTGTTCCTGTTCGGTTGTATTGCCGACGGCGTACAGATTCGCGCCTTGTCTGGAAGGTGAGAGATAGATGACCGGCATGCCGCCTTCATTGTACTTGCGATCGGGTATGCTGGTGTAGCTGATCGATGAATTGACGGATGTTCGCGGAATCCATACTTTCTTTCCGTTGTAATTAAAGCTGTACCATGTCGTGTCGCTTGAGTCGCTGTCCCATTCCGTCACTGTAAATGTACTGTTTGCCGATACTGTTCCGACAACAGAGGTGCCTGTTCCGATGCCGCTGTAGATCTTTGTGCTGTTTTTCTTAACGGTAATGGTTCTGCTGAAATATCTCTTATCGCTTTGTTTGTTTATCGTGACCTGGGCAGGATTGCTGTTGACAGAATTGTTTTTGTTGTCGGTGATCTTGCAGTAAACCTGCGCACCATTCCATGTGTGGTCAACGGTTGCGGAAATGGTGGATGTATTTTTGCCGGTCCATGTTGTCCAGTTTGTTTTTCCGGCTTTTTTATAGTACCATTGATATGACAGGGTGTTTTGACCTTGTACACTTACGCTGAGTTTTGCGGTTTTGCCTGATTCCGCTGATGTCTTCTGGGGCTGTTTGGTAATGAATATTTTAGCCGGCGTGATGACAATTACCGGGTCAGTTTTAGCCGTGTTTCCTGCCGCATCGGTAATAACGCATTGCACCTGCTTCTTGTTCCATGTGGGACCGATATACAGACTGGCGGAAGCGGTTTTCTTTGGGCTCCAAAGCGTCCAGCTGGTGGCATCGATGTTTTTGTAGTACCACTGGTATTTTAAGACGCCCGTTCCCTGGGCTTTTACGTCAATGATAACAGACTCGTCGTAATCGGGGAAAATGTATTTTGGCTGTGAAACAGAAATAATTTTAAGAGGCTGAGATATAGTAACGACAACGGTTTTGGAAAAAATGCTGCCTGAATCATCCGTTACCAAACAGCGCATCTGCATCATATTCCAGTTGGGAATAGAAGTAAGTGAAATGCTTGGGCTTGTACAGCCATACCATATTGTCCAGCTGTCTGCATCTGCCTTTTTGACATGCCACTGATATTTCAATGCTCCTTTTCCCTGCGCCTTTACGGTCATTTTGACTTGTGATCCGACCTTGACCGTTACATCTTCCGGCTGTGTGAGAATGACAAGCGGCTGATCAATTTTGACCGTAGCAGTGTCGGAATAAATGCTGCCCGCATCATCGGTTACCATGCAGCGAACCTGCTTCATATTCCAAGTGGAATCGATCTCAAAGGTGATATTGGCAGTGGTGTGATCTTCCCAGACTGTCCAGTTTTCAGCGCTGGCTTCTTTGTAATACCACTGGTACTTTAATGTGCCTTTTCCCTGTGCCTTCACACTGCATACGACATTTGTTCCTGGTTTTTCTGTGATGTTATCCGGTTGAGTGAGAATGACAAGCGGCTGATCGATAGTGATGGTCGCAGCGTCGGAATAAATGCTGTCCGCACCGTTGGATACCATGCAGCGTACCTGCATCATATTCCATGAGGAATTCGAGGTAGGCGTGATGCTTGCGGTTGTGCGTCCGTTCCAGATGGCCCAGTCATCTGCATCTGCCTTTTTGTAATACCACTGATAGCTCAAAGTACCGTTGCCCTGTGCCTTCACGCTGAATTTAACACTCTCGCCGGGTTTTACGGTGACATTATTCGGCTGCGTGAGAACGGAAAGAGGCAGGTCTAATGTAATAATCGCGGCATCCGAAAAGACGCTTCGGGAGTCATCGGATACCATACAACGCACCTGCATCAGATGCCATGAGGAATTGGAAACAGGGCTGATGCTTGCGGCTGTGCGTCCGTTCCATATAGTCCAGTCGGAAGCCCCGGCTTTTTTATAGTACCACTGATATTTCAGTGCGCCTTTACCCTGCGCCTTTACGCTGAAAGTAACGGCTTGTCCCACCTTGGTTGTGACGTCATCCGGTTGGGTGAGAACGGTGAGTGGCTGGTCGATTTTTACCGTCGAGGCACCTGAGAAAACGTTTCCGTTATCATCGGTGACATTGCATTTTACCTTCATCATATTCCATGAGGAATTGGCAGTAGGGGTAATGCTTGCGGTTGTGCGTCCGTTCCAGAGGGTCCAGTCCGATGCTCCCGCTTTTTTATAGTACCACTGGTATTTCAGCGCACCTTTCCCCTGTGCCTTTACGCTGAAAGTCACCGTCTGACCCGCTTTGGCGGTGACGTCATCCGGCTGCGTGAGTATGGTAAGAGGCTGATCGATTTTTATCGTTGCGGCATTTGAGAAAACGTTTCCGTTATCATCGGTGACATTGCATTTTACCTTCATCATATTCCATGAGGAATTGGAAGAAGGAGTAACGCTTGCGGTTGTGCGTCCTTTCCAGACGACCCAGTCGGATGCTCCCGCTTTTTTGTAGTACCATTGATATTGCAGCGCACCTTTCCCCTGTGCCTTTACGCTGAGGGTTACGGGCGTATCCGCCTTTACGGTGATGTTCTTGGGCTGCGTGAGTATGGTAAGGGGCTGGTCGATTGTGATGGTGGCGGGATTTGAATAAACGCTTCCGTTATCATCGGTGACCAGGCAGCGTACCTGCATCATATTCCATGAAGAATTGGAAGTAGGGGTTATGCTTGCAGTCGTTCGTCCGTTCCAGACGGTCCAGTCGGATGCTTCCGCTTTTTTGTAGTACCACTGGTATTTGAGACGACCGGCGCCGTTGGCTGAAACAGTGAATGTGACTGCTTCATCAGGCTTTGCCGTCACATCCTGCGGGTGTGACGCAACAGTGGGTGCTGAGGTCTTGAATGTGTCTGCTGAAGCCGAAGAAGACTGACTGCCCGACGCATATACGCTTCTTATGACAGTGTCAGGAAAAACCGTATATGACAGTACTATAGCCATTGCTGCCAGCAGAGCGGAAGTTCTCTTGATAGGCGATATTTTCATCTGATCAACCTTCCTTTTATAATTAGTATTTTCTTCTGATACTGTTAAACATACCACTTCCATTATATCAATTTATTTTAATCAATTCCACAGTAATCTGTAAATAATTTGTTATCCATCACATTCAAACTGTTTCTATAATCTCATTGGATCGAACAGAGGGTTGTTTTTGGGAAGGCTGTCTGTAAGATACTTTTCGGCGATTTGTGAGGCGACATACGAAAAGACCGGCGTTCCGGAGTCCTGATACAATCCCGGCAGGCCAAAAAAACAGTTCTTGCAGTCGTCGTGTGTTCCTATGACAGGCAATCCGTCGGAAGGTGAGACGAAGGAATAGGAGTATTGATATTTAAATGTTGCTCCGGCAAGTTCCGGCAGTATGGTTTTTGTGAAACCGTTCAGTTCCGAATAGTTTGACGTTTCGTCTGCGTTTTTGAAAAAGCTTTTCAGTTTGCCGCTTCTGTGGACACAGCTTGCCGCCAATCGACCGCCGGAAGAAATAATGCAGTTTTCAGAGCGCCTTCCGAAGGTCCCTAAAGCGCATTTGCCGGGCCATCCCGCTGCGTTTTCCGGCAACTGTCCCACAACGGCGAATAAAGTATGGAATCTCACCCGAGCCGGTAGAATGCGCATGCCCTTGCTGCCGGAGGCAACGACCAGTCGGTCGGCATAGATTGTGCGATGTGTGGATGTTCTGATAATGACACAGCCTTCTTCTGTCCTGGGAGTCTGGATGTCGATTGCTTCCGTTTGTTCGAATATTTCAGCCCCCAGTTCCTCTGCTTTCATGACACACAGGTGTGCCAGACCGTATGGGTTCAGAACAGCGCTTCCTTCTTTGGTCAGAATTCCTCCCGAAATAGGAAATGCAAAGGAGCTTTCGGCGTTTTTCCGGGTGATCCATGTACTGTCGGGGAATCTTTTCCTTATGGCGAGATATTCCCTTTCCATCAGTTCGAGCTGTGTGGGATTATCCGTAAAGACAAGCAGATCCCGACGTTCGAACCCGCTTGCAATACCTGCTTTTTTGCAGTCCCTGTCGAGCCTTGCGCAGAGATTCTGCAAACCGTCGAGCGCATCAAATCCCATGGAATACAGCGTCAGGGCTTCATCAACCGTGATGAACCTGTCCAGCTCTGCGAGTGTCCGTCCTGCGTCAAATCTTGCGCAGCCTGTGAGATGTCCTGTGTCACCGTATCCGATTGCGTCCGATGTGATGAGCACTACGCTGAGTCCCGCTTCCGCAGCCGACAGAGCGCACATTGCGCCGGTCAGTCCTCCGCCTGTCACACAGACGTCGCAGTGCTTGTCATCGCCGAGCCACGGGTATTGTTTAGGCTGCTTGCCCGCAATGGCGGGTGATTCTCGTTTAATACCGTAATTGTATCTTTTCAATGCGTCAACCTTCCTTCAATGGGTTTTATCGTTGAGATTATTGGCGGAATTCCTTAGGATATACGGAAATACGCTCTGTTTTGCCCAAATAGGCATTTGTGTGAGGGCATTTTTAGAAAGGCACCGGTAAATTTGGGTTTCTTATAAAAATCACTTGATAATTGCCGCAGAATATGGTTAAATTATAATATGAAAATTTTAAGGAGGCTCCGCCATGAATTTCAGAAAAAATGCACTTGCAGCCCTGCTTGCGGTTTTAATGCTTGCACTTACCGCATGTCATTCCGAGAAAAAGAATTTCGCCAATGATGTGGATGATGTTTCGTCACAGGAGGTTCAGTCACATTCAACCGATACTTTCACCTTTAGATCCACCGATATGGATGGCAATGCGGTGTCCTTTGAGGATTACAGCACGGCAAAGGTGATTATGTTCAATATGTGGGAGCCTTGGTGCGGACCCTGCCGCGGTGAACTGCCCGATTTGCAGAAGCTCTATAAAAAATACAAGTCAAATGGTCTGATGATCGTTGGCGTCTTCAGTGACAAGAATGGTCTGGCTGATATTGTAAAGCAGAACAAGCTCCAATATCCCATGATAGAGTCATGTGCCGCGTTTGACCGCTTCCAGACCGGATATGTTCCCACCACGTTTTTTGTAGACGGCGCAGGAAAAGTGCTGTCTGATGAACCGTATGTAGGAGCAAAGTCGTATGAGGAGTGGGAAAGCGTCATACTTTCCTATCTGAAATGATGGACAGGCGCAGGATTCTGGTAACGGCGGTACTCATGGCAACGGCTGCGGTATTTGTCGCGGCGGGAGTATTCATGGGACAGAATGAGCAGGTGTTTGCCAAGGCGACCCGCATATGTCTGGAGTGTATCGGAATTGGATAACAAAAAGAGATCGTTCATTCAGGCCGCTGCGGCTGTTTTGCAGAATGCTCACATCACGGGATTTTTTACCGGAAGAATCTATGACGGTGCGGGAAAGAACGTCTGTGTGCCCGGGCTGAATTGTTACTCATGTCCCGGTGCACTGGGCGCTTGTCCCCTCGGTTCGCTGCAGAATGCGGTCTCGGCGTGGAAATTCAGGTTTCCCTTTTATGTTGTAGGGCTGATGCTTTTTTTCGGAGCGGTCTTCGGAAGGCTGATCTGCGGATTCCTGTGTCCTTTCGGCTTTCTGCAGGATTTACTGTTTAAGGTGCCTGCTCCCAAAAAGCTGCGGACATTTCGCGGAGACGCCCAGCTGAGAAATCTAAAGTACGCAGTGCTGCTGATCATGGTGCTTATTCTGCCTTTTGCACACAAATTCACGCCGGTCTACTGTAAATATCTATGTCCGTCGGGAACGCTTTCGGGCATCCTTCTTTCGACAGCCGACAGTCGGCTTCGCAGCCTGTTCGGATGGATATTCACGTGGAAGGCGTTTGTGCTGATTTCCGTTGTCCTTGCTTCCATGGTCATTTTCCGTCCGTTCTGCAAATATCTCTGTCCGCTCGGGGCATTCTATGCTCTTTTCAACAAGGTGTCGGCAGTGCGTCTGCATGTTGACGGCGACAGGTGCGTCCGCTGCGGCGCCTGTACAAAGGTATGCGACATGGCGGTTGATCCTGCGGTATCGCCCAATCACACAGAATGTATCAGGTGCGGCAAATGTGTCAACTGCTGTCCTCACGGGGCAATCGGCCTTGCTTTTATTTCATTGCCTCACAAAATAACGGTAACCGACGATATAATACAACCGTTGTCTGAACGGAATAAAACGCAACAATAAGTGAAAGGTTTTTGAAAAAATGCTGTTTAATTCTGTAGGTTTTCTGATATTCTTCCCCATCGTGCTGCTTGTCTATTATGTGATTCCCAAAAAGATCCGGTATCTGTGGCTGCTTGCTGCGAGTTATTATTTTTATATGTGCTGGAACGCAAAATACGCAGTCCTGTTGTTTACGTCCACTGTGATCACTTATGCAAGCGGATTGCTTCTTGAAAAAGCCAAACAAGCGGATATCGATGAGCTGAAAAAAAACCGGTATAAAAAATCCGTCGTTGCGTTGAGCTTTCTTTCCAATTTGGGGATACTGTGCTATTTCAAATATATCAATTTTATTTTGTTCAACCTCACACGGGCATTTTCACTGGTTCATATCGATCTGTCCGTTCCGGCAGTGGATGTCATACTACCTGTGGGAATATCGTTCTATACATTCCAGGCGCTCAGCTACACGATGGATGTGTACCGGGATGAGATATATGCCGAAAAGAATTTCTTCCGATATGCGCTGTTTGTTTCGTTTTTTCCTCAGCTGGTTGCCGGTCCCATCGAGCGGTCTAAAAACCTACTCAGACAGCTTGCGGAACCGAAGAAATTTGACTACAATATGGCGCGTGAAGGCTTTCTGCTTATGCTTTGGGGATTCTTTCTCAAGCTGGTCATCGCCGACAGAATAGCGGTATTTGTCGATACGGTTTACGGCAATTACACGGATTACGGCGGTTATTATCTGATAGTGGCAACCGTGCTTTTTGCGATACAGATTTACTGCGATTTTTCGGGTTATTCGACGATAGCGATGGGAGCGGCTATGTTTCTGGGAATACGCCTGATGGAAAATTTCAACGCGCCTTATCTGTCGCTTTCGGTGGGCGAATTCTGGCGCAACTGGCACATCTCACTTACGTCCTGGTTCAAGGATTATCTCTACATACCGCTTGGCGGAAGCAGAAAGGGCAAGATACGCAAATACTTCAATAAACTGACGGTCTTTCTTGTGAGCGGACTGTGGCATGGCGCACAGTTCACTTATATTGCATGGGGAGGACTCAACGGTCTGTATCAGATTATCGGTGAAGCACTGCAGCCGGTGAGGGACAAAGCGGTTGCACGGCTCGGTCTTCACAGGGAATCAATAGGACACAGGCTTGCGTGTGTTGTCATTACGTTTGTGCTTGTGGATTTTTCATGGATCTTTTTCAGAGCCCAGAGCATCAGCGATGCATTCAACATTATCGCCTCCATTTTCGGTGCGGATAACCCCTGGATCATACCCGACGGTTCCATTTACGAATGCGGACTAGATGTAAAGAATTTCAGACTGCTTGTCGTCTGCATGGCGGTACTGCTGATTGCCGACATTCTGAAACGCAGGGGAATCAAGGTCAGAGAAGTGATTCTCAAGCAGGATTATTGGTTCAGATGGATCATCATTGCGGTAAGCGTATGTTTTGTACTGCTTTTCGGAAAGTACGGAAAGCGGCTTGACAGTGCGGCATTTATCTATTTTCAGTTTTAGGGGTAATCAAATGAATCGATCAATGAAAAGAGCATTGAGCTGCCTGATCACATTCGGATTAATCATTTTCATTCTGATGGAGCTTAATCCATTATTTCGTCCGGAAGATACGGCAGACTGCAAAGATAAAACGGATTTTTTTTACACGCTGCCCAAAAACAGCATTGAGGTAATGATCTATGGTTCGAGTCATCCCTACAGAGGTGTGAGTACAGAAAAGCTGTATACAAAGTACGGTATCGGATCATATAATTACGCATGGAACTGGCAAAGGATAGACACCACAAGACTGTTTATCGAGGATTCATTGGTATATCAGAAGCCAAAAGTAGCGCTTATCGAAACATACAAAGTAAACGAGGTCAATCGAAATGTCGATCCTACTGCTGAGATATTCATTTCAAAATATCTCAGAAATGAGCGTTCCGTCAAGGAATACCTGAAAACCAGTTTCGGCACCAACTATAAAAGCTATGTGGGATATTATTTCCCGGTTGTGGTATTCCATGAAAACTGGAACGTTTTAAGCAAATGGGATTTTGACGCTAACGAAATAAACGAAGAACAAAAAAGAGATATGGGCTATTTTAATTCCAAAAAGACCATTCCACTCAAAAGAGAAGATATTTATTGCTACGGTCAGAGCGATCTGAATGCCGATGCAAAGGGAGAACTTGACAGAATAACGTCGCTTTGTAAAGAAAACAATATCAAAATAGTCTTTTTTACCATTCCCTACTGCGGCAACAACGCCTATCACGATTACATGAAAAAATACGCAGCGGATCATGACTGCTTGTATGTGGACTTTTTTGAGCTGTTTGACGAGGTCGGATTTGACGTCAATACTGACTTTTCGGACGGAGGTCATCTGAATGTCTACGGCGCGGAAAAAGTATCCGATTATTTGGGGAAGGTCCTCAAAGAACATTACGATCTGACAGATATGCGTGAAGTGAAGGACAATTTGTGGGAGCAAAATTTTTTCGGCGAAAGTACGGACGGAAGTGATAGTTGAAAATCAGGCGATTATTTAAGGAACTGTGCAGAATTTAATCCTTTGTTTATTGCCAAAAAGCATAGTATCCTTCGTCTTTATGACGAGTTAAAATGTATTAATTATTTCTGCACAGTTAAGAACAGATTTTAATAAAAAATCAATCAATTCACAAAATATTGGTGTATAATAATTGGATAGGGAATGTATTATTAATTGTATATGACCTGTTATTGTTATAAAAAAATAATGAAGGGAAGAATAAAATATGGAAACAGGAAAAATACTTATTGTTGACGATGATCAGAATATTTGCGAGCTGCTCAGGCTCTATGCCGAAAAGGAAGGCTATACAGTGGCGATAGCACATGACGGAAGAAGGGCTGTGGAGTGCTTTGATCAGGAGAGTCCCGACATCATTCTGCTGGACATCATGCTTCCGGAGCAGGACGGTTTTCAGGTTTGCCGCGAAATCCGCAAGAAATCACAGTGTCCTATCATCATGCTCACTGCCAAGGGCGAGATATTTGATAAGGTTCTCGGTCTTGAGTTGGGTGCGGATGATTATGTCGTCAAGCCCTTTGAGCTCAAAGAGATTCTGGCCCGCATCAAAGCGGTGCTTCGCAGAAGCGGCAAGCAGGACCCCAACGAAAAGAAGGTCGTCACTTTTGACAAGCTCTCGATCAATCTGAATAATTACGAACTGAAGGTCAACGGCGTGCAGGTGGATACTCCTCCCAAAGAGATGGAACTGATCTATCACCTTGCCAGCAATCCCAACAGGGTTTTTTCCCGCGATCAGCTGCTTGACGAGGTATGGGGCTTCAATTATTACGGCGACAGCAGAACGGTTGACGTCCATGTCAAGCGTCTGCGCGAGAAGCTGGAAGGCGTCAGCGATCAGTGGTCGCTCAAGACCGTCTGGGGCGTCGGCTATAAGTTTGAAGTCAAATAACGGCGTATTGATCTGCTATGCATATGCAGTTTGACAAAGAAACCATCAGGAACGGCCATCCGGAAAACGATTTTGGTTCATTTCCGTCAAACGTCGGCGCTTTGAAAAAGCGGGGGCTGAAGTCGTGGCTCATAGGCATATTCAATGAGATGAAGCACATCGCTTCCCGTTCGCTTTTCACTAAATATTTATTTGTCACATCGACAGTATTGATATGCAGTCTGATAATATTCGGCATCATTATGTCTACACTCATTTCAAACAGATGGCGCAGCGAAAAGCAGCAGCAGCTTGCCGACAACGCACACATAGTCGCCGACAGGATGAATGCCTACGTTATTCCCGTACCTACCCGGACAGGTGAAGGCATCAATGCCACCATTCAGTATGTCGTCACCGATACAGGCAAAGAAAAGCTGCGGTCAACGCTCGGTATTCTCAGTTCGAGCTGCGGCGCGGATATATTTATTGTAGATGCGCAGGGCACCACGGTTATCTGCTCGGAGGAATACCTTCGCGCAGATACTTCCGACGATGAGGAATTCAGATGCAGGCATCAGAAAAAGAATATTTCTCCGTCTGTCATTGCCGCCGCCGCCAGGGTCAGGGAGTATCGCGTTACCGACAGACTGGGCGGCATATATGACCAGAATCACTTCATTGTCGCTGTGCCGTTTGTCGCAGGAGGAGATGTCGGAAAGGAATACATCGCAGGGTTTGTCTTTGTGGCGTCTTCCGCTTCGGCTATCTCAGACTTCCGCAGCGACGTGTCGAGAATCGTAGTGGTGGCAGTGCTGATAGCTGCGATTATTTCCTTCTGTATGGTCTATATGCTGACATACAAGCAGGTTAAGCCGCTCAGAGAAATGGTAAAGGCAGCTCAGAAATATTCCGACGGCGACTTTACCATGCGCATTAATTTCAAGAGTGAAAATGAAGTGGGTCAGCTTGCCGATGCCCTCAATGAAATGGGTGCGAAGCTCGCCGAGAGTGAAACGATCAACCGCAGTTTTATTGCCAATATCTCGCATGAGCTCAAGACTCCCATGACCAATATTTCGGGATATGTCAACGGACTGCTCGACGGTACGATTCCCTATGAGCAGCAGGACAAATATCTCCGCATTATCTCGGATGAAACCAAACGCCTTGCCCGTCTGGTCAGATCCATGCTCGATCTGTCGAGAATAGACAGCGGGGCGATGCAGCTTAAAAAGCAGAAATTCAATCTTTCTGAAGTTATTTTCCAGGCGCTGCTTTCCTTTGAACACAGAATTGAAGAAAAACATATTGAAGTGCAGGGCTTTGATGGACTGGATGCCATAACGGTCAACGGCGACGCTGATCTCATTCATCAGGTGCTCTACAACCTTTTTGACAACGCAGTCAAATTTACCAATGAGGGCGGATTTATCAGAGTAAAGGCGTCCGTGCAGAACAAGGTGGTAACAGTCAGCATATCCAACAGCGGTATCGGCGTTTCTACGGAGGAACTGTCACACATTTTTGAGCGCTTTTACAAGACGGACAAGAGCCGCAGCTTCGATCGTCAGGGCGTAGGTCTGGGACTGTATATCGTCAAGACCATCGTCACCCTTCACGGCGGCAGAATACATGCGGAAGGCTCAGAGGGGAATTATTGCAACATCATCTTTACGCTGCCTGAAGCGTCGGAAGGTTCCCGAATGTCTTCTCGAGCCAAAAAACAGAGCGAAGACGGAACTTCATAATTATCTTGCATTTGTTTAACGGTATAATCACTCTTTCATCACAATTCCAACACCTATTAGGTCTAATATATTTTGCAAGAAGCAAAACTTAATTTGAAAAGAGGAATCATTTATGAATCAGCAATATCCAAACGGAGTCCAGCAAAATCAGGCAAGCGGATACCGGCAGACAACTCCCGGTACAACCAACGGATATGCACCCGTTGCGCAGCAAGTTAACCGCCCAATGCCCGTCCAGTACGTCGCGCAGCCGCAGAAGTCGGGAGGCGCAAAAATAGCCATCGCAATCGTGTCGGCTGTTGTGGCGGTCCTTCTTATTGGTTTTGGCGGCTTTGCGATGTTCCGCGCTGGTTATAGCTCGGCGGGAAGCAGTTCAAATGGAAATAAGAGTGATGCACGCGCATCTTCATTTAACGAGGTGGAAACGCCCAAGACAGATACCACTGTCGGCGCCGCAGGAGAATTGCTTACGCCCGCACAGGTGGCTGCCAAGGTTCGTCCTTCCATTGTCAGCGTTATTACGGTGGACAACGTCAACTACATGAATTCCCAGAGCGGCGAAGGCTCGGGCATTATCCTCAGATCAGACGGATACATCGTCACCAATTCCCACGTGATCGG
>ONID01000145.1 GCA_900317765.1 uncultured Eubacteriales bacterium
GAAATGATCACCGAAGAAGCACGTCTGACCGACGCGGAGACGCCGCTCTCCGAAAGCGACATCGAAGTGCTGAACCGTAAGCTGAGCCTGCTTCTGGATTTGGCGGAGGAAAAGCAGCACCCCGAAATTACCGTGCTGTATTTTGAACCCGACTACCGCAAGGACGGCGGCAGCTTCCGGCAAGCCCAAGGCACCGTCAAAGCCATCGACCCCATCGAAGGCCGCCTGATCTTCTACGCCGCGAACGGCAGTTCCGACGGGCAGGTAATTCCCCTGTCCTGCGTCAGGAAGATTGAGGGAGAGAGCGTGGACTTTTTGGATATATAGATTTTTTATAAAGACCGCCGGAGCGGATGAGCTGAAATGTGATGCAGCTGCCGCTTCGGCGGTGTTTTTGTTTTTTACAAATTCACACTTTTTATAAATATTAATAATTTATTTCTTGAAGGAGTGTGAATATGTGCTATAATAAACATAATAGGCATTTTGCATTTTCCATCACCATTCAAAAAAGGAATGATATGCTATGTTATCAGATATGCTGCCCGAGGAAAAAGCGAGGGTCAAAATAGACAAGCAGCTCACAAGCGCCGGATGGGATGTTGTTACCAGAGACGAGTATGTTCCACAAAGTGCGTCCGCTATCAAAGAAGCACTTATGAAAGGCAATACGGAAAGTGATTACCTGCTCTTTGTAGATGATAAGGCTATCGCTGTAGTTGAAGCAAAGCGGGAAGAGAATCCGCTCGGCGAGGATGTGCAAAAGCAAGCAGAGGATTATGCCTGCCATCCCCAGGACTGGTACGGACTATGGTTCCCAAATCAGATTCCGTTGATTTACCTTGCGAACGGTAATAAATTCTATTTCAGAAATATGCTTCAACCGGACAGTGAATATGTTGAAATAAAGGAAATGGACTCTCCGAAAAAGATGCTGAAGCTGATCGGACAGATTTCCGAATACGGTGCGCTTCCACGTCTGGAAAAACGCGGCTTGCGCGACTGCCAATACGGTGCCGAAATCAAATTTGAAGAATCCATCAAAGCGGGTAAAAAGAAAAGTCTCGCGATTCTGGCGACCGGCTCCGGAAAAACTTACCTCGCCTGTCTTGCAAGCTACCGGCTGCTGAATTATACCTCCGTCAGAAGAATTCTCTTTCTTGCCGACAGGAATAATCTGGCGGAACAGGCGAAGGGGGAATTCTGCACTTTTGACCGCACGGAAGGTCAGACGGAAATGAGCTTTCTCTACGATATCAAGCGGCTGAGAAAAGAAGAGGATATCAGCGCGGATATCGTTATTTCCACTATTCAAAAGCTCTTTGCTGTGCTTACCGGCAAAGCCATCACAAACGATGACAGCGAGGACGCGGAGGACGAGCGGAATACAGCGGACGAAGAAAAAGAAGATGACAGCGTCATTCAGCTCGGAGATAATCTGAAACTTCCGCCGGATTATTTCCAGCTGATCATCGTGGACGAATGCCACAGGTCTATTTACGGAAAGTGGCGTGCTGTGCTGGATTATTTTTCCGGCGCACATATTCTCGGACTTACCGCGACTCCGACGCCGGAAGCATTAGCGTTTTTCAACGACAATAAAATTGCCAACTACACCTATGACGATTCTGTCGTGGACGGCGTCAATGTTCCGAAACGTGTGTACCGAATCATCACCAAGATAACCGAACACGGCGGCACTATCAAATCCGGAACGAAAGTAGTAGAAACCTCCCGGCGGACTGGCAAAGAAACCGTCTATCAAGCCGCTCAGAGAGTGGATTACGCGCCGCAGGTACTCGATCGTTCCGTGGTGAATCCCGACCAGATCAGGGAGGTGCTGGAGGCATACAAAAAAGCCATCTATGACGAGTTGTATCCCGACCGTGAAAGAATATGGGAGTACATTCCGAAGACACTGATTTTTGCAAAGGACGATTATCACGCGACACAGATCGTCAAAGTGGCGGAGGATGTATTCAGTCCTGAATTTGAAAACGGAGTGGTTCCGGTGCATTTTGTGCAGAAAATCACCTATACTGCCGGGGATTCAAACGCGCTTATCCGTGACCTGAGAACCGAAAAAGACTTCCGCATCGCGGTCACCGTAACGCTGGTGGCAACCGGTACGGACGTCAAGCCTCTGGAAGTCGTACTCTTTATGAAGGATGTTCATTCCGATGTACTGTATACACAGATGAAAGGGCGCGGCTGCCGTGTGATCGACGACGACCGTCTGCGGGAAGTGACGCCCAACGCCAATACGAAAGACTGCTATTATATCGTTGACGCGGTAGGCGTGACGGAGCATGAAAAATCCATGCCGCGTCCCGGCTATCCCGGTCCCGGCAATAAGAAGCTGTCATTGGAACAGCTTCTCGAGCATCTCGCGCACAACGAACTGAGCGATGAAAACCTGTGGCAGCTTCGTGACCACTGTGCCAACATCCACCGCAGGTATGAAAATAATCCTCTCTTTGGAAGGCACCTCGACTATTTCATCGCAGCGTACGGATTCGCGCCAAGGGCAATCGCCGCGAATATCCAGGCGGCGACAGATAACGGAATGCTGCTGCTATGCCCTTATATCGACCCGTCTCACGATAATTCCGGGCGTATGGCTTTGATTGACTGCCTGATCAGCAGTATTCCCGCAAGGAAAAAACTGCTTGAAATGCAGCGCGGGTATATTGTTACAACAGAGGAAGACCCGGACGAGCTGATTTATGCCGGCTTTTCAAAGGAAACCGCGCTGTCATTTATCGAAAACCTTGAAAAATATCTCATGGATAACAAGGACAATATCGAGGCGCTGCGGATCATTTATAATTCGGAGGACGCTGTGATCACGCACAGTATGCTCCTTGATCTCCGGGACAGGCTTCTGTCCGAAAGCCGACAGTACAGCGTTTTTCAGATATGGAAAAATTACAGAACGCTGGATGAAACCGGCGACGTTGATGAACTGGATGTCAGGACAAATGTCAACGCGCTTACCAATCTGATACAGATCGTCCGGTATGCCTATGGCAAAAATCAGAAGCTCACAAGCCTTATCAAAGGATATGCCCAGCGTTTCAATCTTTACTGCGGTCAGGCGCAGCGCACGCTTACCGATGACCAGAAAGAGATCATGCGTCAGATTGCCGAATATGTGATAAACGACGGCGCAATCTCCGTAGAGGAATTGAACGAGATCGACACAGATCTCTGGCGCAGAGGCGTGATGAGCCTGACGGTTCCGGGTCTTGCGGAGGAAATGCAGAGTTTGGCTAAATTCCTGTTAAAATCAGCTTAAGAGGTATATTATAAATGGCTATTGAAAAATCTGAGAAAAAAACACAGAAAACAGAATCCGCCCTTCTTGCAAAGGTGTGGAATATCGCAAACGTTCTGTCCGCGGCGGGAGTCGGCTTTACGGATTACATTACGCAGCTGACATATATCCTTTTTCTGAAAATGGACGATGAGAGGGAAAGCATGGGGCTTTCCAGTTCTCTTCCGACGGGGTGCAAATGGAAAGACCTTCGTTCCCAGAGCGGCACTGACCTTGTCGAAAAGTACGAAGAAATACTGAAAGAGCTTTCACAGTGCGAAGGACTCATCGGCACCATTTTCACAAGGGCGACGAATAAAATCTACCGTCCCGTCATGCTCAAGAAGGTCATCGACATGGTTTCCGAGGACAACTGGTACATGATGGAGGGCGACCTCAAGGGCGCGATTTATGAAAAGATACTGGAGAAAAACGGGCAGGACAGAAAAAGCGGCGCCGGTCAGTATTTCACGCCGAGAGCCTTGATTTCCGCCATTGTGGATGTGGTTGACCCGAAAATCACCGAAACCGTCGCGGACCCCTGCTGCGGCACGGCGGGTTTCCTGCTGGCGGCTTATGAACATATGCGGACGCAGAGCCGCGATATGGAGAAGCAGAAGTTCCTGAAAAACAACGCGCTTTTCGGAGCGGATAACACCGACCTTGTTGTCACGCTTGCGTCCATGAACCTTTATCTGCACGATATCGGCGTGGAACAAAGTCCGATCGTGCATCAGGATTCCCTGATTGAAACATCGGACAGACTGTATAAGGTGATTATGACAAATCCGCCCTTTGGCACACGTCCGCAGGGCAGCGTGAACGTTTCGGATATCCGCACGGATTTCATCAGGACGTCGGACAATCAGGTGAATTTCCTGCAGCATATCATGTCCATCGTGATCACAGGCGGAAGAGTCGGCGTCGTGATGCCGGACAGCATTCTGACCGACGGCGACGCCACCAGGAAAGTCAGGGAAAAGCTGCTCCGGGAGTATAACCTGCACACGATTCTGCGTCTGCCCACCGGCATTTTCTATGCCAACGGCGTCAAGACAAATGTGCTGTTCTTTGAAAAAGGCGAACCCACAAGGGATATCTGGGTCTACGACTACCGCATCGGCGTCAAGCACACGATGGCGACCAAGCCCATGACCCGGGCGCATTTGCAGGAGTTTGTGGAGTGCTATTGCTCCGGTCACATGGAAGACCGCAGAGAAACCTATGACGCGGCAACTAATCCCAACGGCAGATGGCGCAGATTCAGCGAGGAGGAAGTGAAAGCCCGCGAAGACCTGAATTTCAAATGGCTGGATTTCACCGAAGAGGACGACCGTTCGGTGGCGGAGATTCTGGACGAAATGCAGGAAGAGGCGGACGGTATTTCCGCCGCCGTCGCTCAGTTGAAGGAGCTGCTGGGAGGGATAGAGATTTGATCGATACACAGGCGATAAGGACAAAGATTCTCGACCTTGCCATGCGCGGCAAACTGACAGAGCAGCTTCCGGAGGACGGTACCGCCGAGGA
>ONID01000019.1 GCA_900317765.1 uncultured Eubacteriales bacterium
GGCTCCTCAAGAAGCTGTCAAACTGCTGGAAGAAATGCAGGAACCCTACAAGGTGGAGCTTTGCAACGAGCATGTTGACAAGGGCGAGAATATCTCCTTCTACAAGCAGGCGGAATTCACCGACCTCTGCGCCGGACCTCACCTCATGAGCGTCGCTCCTGTCAAGGCGTTCAAGCTCACCAACTGCACGGGCGCCTACTGGCGCGGCGACAGCAAGAACAAGATGCTCTGCCGCGTTTACGGCATTTCCTTCCCCAAGGCGGCGCAGCTCGAGGAACACCTCACAATGCTCGAGGAAGCCAAAAAGCGCGACCACAACAAGCTCGGCAGAGAGCTGGAGCTTTTCACGACATCCGACGTCATCGGACAGGGCTTGCCGATTCTGCTGCCCAAAGGCGCGAGAGTCATTCAGCTGCTTCAGAGATTCGTCGAAGACGAGGAACAGAAACGCGGCTGGCTGCTCACAAAGACTCCCTTCATGGCCAAGAGCGACCTTTACAAGATCAGCGGACACTGGGATCACTACAAGGAAGGCATGTTCGTCATGGGCGAGGAAGCCGACGGCAAGGAATGCTTTGCGCTTCGTCCTATGACATGTCCCTTCCAGTATCAGGCATACCTCAACAGAGCGCGTTCCTACCGCGACCTTCCGCTGCGCTACAATGAGACTTCGACGCTCTTCCGCAACGAGGACAGCGGCGAGATGCACGGACTCATCCGCGTGCGTCAGTTCACGATCTCCGAGGGACATCTCATGTGTACGCCGGAGCAGCTCGAGGACGAATTCAAGGGCTGTCTCGAGCTTGCCATCTATATGCTCAAGACACTCGGACTCTATGAGGACGCATCCTACCGCTTCTCCCAGTGGGATCCGAATGACCGCGACAAGTACATCGGCACAGACGAGCAGTGGGCGGAAGCACAGGGCAAGATGAAGACCATCCTTGATGATCTGGAAATTCCCTACTACGTCGGCATCGGCGAGGCTGCCTTCTACGGTCCCAAGCTGGACATCCAGATCAAGAACGTCCACGGCAAGGAGGACACGCTCATCACCATCCAGATCGACCAGATGCTCGCCGAGAACTTCGGCATGGAATACACCGACCGCGACGGTACAAGGAAGCGCCCCTATATCATTCACAGAACGTCCATCGGCTGCTACGAGAGAACGCTCGCCTACCTCATTGAGAAATACGCAGGCGCATTCCCGACATGGCTTGCTCCGATTCAGGTCAAGCTCCTTCCCATCGCCGACAGACACCTCGACTACATCTATGAGGTCAAGAAGGCACTCGAGGCAAAGGGCATCCGCTGCGAGGTCGACGACCGCAACGAGAAGATCGGCTATAAGATCAGAGAAGCGCAGGTCAAAAAGATCCCCTACATGGTCATTGCCGGAGACAAGGACATTGAAAACGGCACAGTGGCCATCCGTTCCCGCAAGGACGGTGACGTGGGCGCCATGACTCCCGCGGAATTCGTCGATCTGATCGTCGAGAAGGTCAGTTCCAAGGTCATCGACTGCTGATCAATTAATTACAACGCAAATGTCTTTATTCCTTCACCGACACTTTCACTCGTCGGTGAAGGAATTATTCTATATAAAGCGGTGATTTTATGAAAATAACTGTGCTTGATATGGACACCGCAGCCATAGGCGGCGACATATCTTTGGACGCACTTGCGGAACTGGGCGAATTAAAAGTATACGGCAAGACCGGCAGAGAGGATACCGCCGGACTGATAGCGGATTCCGACGCGGTGATATGCAACAAAACGCGCATTACCCGTGAGGTAATGGAAAGCTGTCCGAATTTGAAATATGTCGGTCTGATGGGAACCGGCTTCGATCAGGTGGAGCTTTCCGCTGCCGACGAGCTGGGAATAACCGTCTGCAATGTGCCTGCCTACTCGTCCGATGCGGTGGCGCAGCATACCTTCGGTCTGATACTCAATTATTACGGCAGAATTGCCGAATACACCGCCGACTGCGCTTCAGGCGGCTGGACAAAGAAGAAATATTTGTCGGTATTCGGAAGACCGATGCATGAGCTGAGCGGAAAAACCATAGGGCTGATCGGATGCGGCGGCATAGGGAAAAAGGTTGCAAGGATAGCCGAAGCCTTCGGTATGAAGGTGCTTGTCTTCAACCGCAATCCCGAACGGCTGAAGGACATCTCCTATGTGACAAGCGTTCCGCTTGAACATCTTCTGAATGAATCGGACATCGTATCCATTCACTGTCCCCTGAATGAACACACACGTGAACTGATAAACCGTCACACGCTCTCCATGATGAAGCCCACCGCACTGCTTGTCAACACATCACGCGGAGGAATCATCCATGAAGCTGATCTGGCGGATGCACTCAACGAAGGAATCATCGCGGCGGCTTCCGTGGATGTGCTGACCGAGGAACCAATGTCAGATCACACACCGCTCAGAACGGCAAAGAATATTGTCTTTACCCCTCACGTAGCCTGGGCGCCATTGGAGACCCGTCAAAGACTTTTTAACACCGTCACGGAGAATCTGAAGGCGTTTTTAGCGGGAAAGCCTCAGAATACCGTTCATTCCGAAAGATAAATTTCATACCGCACAAAGCCCCGGACGTCCAAGAATTCTGTTGTCCGGGGTCTTTTTCGTTTCCTTTTGGAAAAAATAAAAATATCCAATAAAAAACAAAAAATTAATCAAAAAACACTTCATTTTTATGCAATTGTATGATATAATTACAATAACTATAGTTGCGAGAATTATATTTCCAAGCAAGAAATAAATCTATAAACGAAAGGTCGTATAATATGGCAATTACTTTCACAGTTTCTCTTGCGAAGATCATCAAGGAATTTTCGCTTGAAACCGTCTATCTCGAAAAAAATCCCGAGGAAGTGCTCATTTCGTCCAATGAAGTCAACCGCCCGGGCGTTGAGCTGACGGGTTTCTTTGACTTTTACGACAACGGACGCATTTTGGTCTGCGGAAACACCGAAATGGCATATCTCGGCGGCTTCACGGCAGAACAAAGGGCCAAGTGCCTGGATGATCTGATGTCAAAAGGCGCGCCTGCGCTCATTCTCTGCCGCAGCTTTGAACCGTTTGAGGAGATGCTCGACGCTGCCAAGAAGTACAACATGCCTATTTTCGTAACTCCCGAACCTACTTCACAGTTTATGTCCGATCTCATCGCGCTGCTGAATGTCGAACTGGCTCCGAGAGTTACCCGCCACGGCGTTCTGGTGGAGGTCTACGGCGAAGGCATTCTGCTGCTCGGCGATAGCGGCGTCGGTAAGAGCGAAACCGCCATCGAGCTGGTCAAGAGAGGTCACCGTCTCATTGCGGACGACGCTGTGGAGATCCGCAAGGTTTCCAACAAGACCCTCGTCGGCTCCGCTCCGGCGAACATCCGCCACTTCATCGAGCTCCGCGGCATCGGCATCATCAACGCCCGCCGTATATTCGGTATGGGCTCGGTAAAAATCACCGAGAAGATTGACCTCGTGATAGCGCTGGAAAACTGGGATCCCGAAAAGGTCTATGACCGCATGGGCATGGAGAATGAATACACCGAGCTTTTAGGCAATAAGCTGCCCATGCTGACCATCCCCGTCAAACCCGGTCGAAACCTCGCCATCATCATTGAGGTCGCAGCCATGAACAACCGTCAGAAGAAGATGGGCTACAACGCAGCGCAGGAGCTTCTGCACAATTTAGGAATGGACGTCGTTCCCACCACCCCCGAAGTAAAGGAAGAGTGGGACAGCTTCAGCTGATGCTTTTTTTGTACGTTTTATCATATTATTTTCGTAAATTAATGCATGAGTACATTTTTTCATTATGTGCTGTGTGTTAAACAATAATATATTGTTGAGGTGTATGTATATGTACAATCTTGGTATTGATCTTGGCGGCATGAGCGTCAAGGTCGGAGTTGTTGACGAAAACAATTCAATCATTGGCAAGGCTGCCGTTCCCACCAATTCCCCCAATCAGCCGCCGCGTCCCGCTGACGACATCATGGACGACATCGCTACCGCGTGCCATCTTGCTGTGGAAAACGCCGGCGTGAGCTTCGATGAGGTGGAGCACATCGGTTTAGGCTGCCCCGGATCGGTCAATTCCAGCACAGGTATGCTTGAATTCTCAGGCAATTTGGGTATGAAGAATTATCCCGTTGCCGATAAGCTGGAGGAACGTCTCGGACGCAAGGTGTTCATTGAGAACGACGCCAATGCCGCTGCATTCGGCGAGTCCATCGCAGGTGCTGCCAAAGGAGCAAAGAACGCGGTATGTGTCACGCTTGGCACAGGCGTAGGCGGCGGCATCATCATTGACGGCAAGATCTACAGCGGTTCGAATTATGCGGGCGGTGAACTGGGACACATGGTCATCGTCGCCGACGGCAGACACTGCACCTGCGGCAGAGACGGATGCTGGGAGGCCTATGCCTCTGCGTCTGCACTGATCTACCAGACACAGCTCAAAATGCTCGATAACAAGACCTCTTCCATGTGGAATATCGTCGACGGAGACCTGAGAAACGTCAACGGCAAGACTGCGTTTGACGCCTATCGCATGGGCGACAAGGCGGGCTGCGAGGTTGTGGACAGATATATCTTCTACATAGCCTGCGGCGTGGCAAACGTCATCAATATTTTCCAGCCCGACATCATCTGCATCGGCGGCGGCGTGAGCAAGGAAGGCGACACCCTTTTAGCGCCTCTGATGGGATATGTCAACAAGGAGCGTTTCGGCAAGAACCTTGCCAAGCAGACCGAGATTGTCGTTGCCAAGCTCGGCAATGACGCGGGCATTATCGGCGCGGCCAATCTTTATCTGAACGCCGAATAATCATTTTTATTGTTCCGCTCCTTCATCATCAATCATATTATAAAATAATACATCCGGAGGAATTAATATCTGATGGCAAATCAATATCTGCAATACAAACCCCTTTTCGAGAGCTTTGGCTGCGAGGTCAAAGCAGACGAACCCATGAAAAACCACACATCATTCAAAATAGGAGGCTGTGCCGATCTTTTCGTCACAGTCGGAGATGAACGGCAGCTTTCTTCCGCTATCGGATTATGCAAGGAGAAGAATATCCCGCTCTTTGTGCTGGGCAACGGGTCAAATCTGCTGGTTTCGGACAAGGGAATAAGGGGCGTTGTGCTCAGACTCAGCGGACAATTCTGTGCCATCGGATTCAATGACGACGGAACTATCCATTGCGGCGCAGGTGCGCAGCTCTCCAAGCTGTGTGCCTTTGCGCTGGAGCATTCGCTCACGGGTCTGGAATTCGCTTGGGGAATTCCAGGCTCGTGCGGCGGTGCGGCCTTCATGGACGCAGGCGCGTACGGCGGCGAGATGAAGGACGTTGTCTTTTGCTGCGAACATATCGACCTCCGCACAGGCGAATGCGGCAGCTTTTCGGGTGAGAAACTGGATTTTGCATACCGTCACAGCGTTTATTCGGGCGGCGGATATGTCATTACAGCGCTCCAGGTGCGTCTGGAAAAGGGAAACAAAGAGGAAATCAGGGCTAAAATGGACGATCTGATGGGTCGCCGCAAGGATAAGCAGCCTTTGGAATATCCAAGCGCGGGAAGCATCTTCAAACGCCCTGTCGGGTACTTTGCGGGCGGACTCATCGAACAGTGCGGACTGAAAGGCGCACAGGTAGGCGGCGCACAGGTCAGCCCCAAGCACGCCGGATTTATTGTCAATGTCGGCGGTGCCACCTGCGAGGACGTTTTGGGATTAATTGCGGATATTCAGAAAACCGTAAGGGAAGAATCGGGAGTAGAACTGGAATGCGAAGTACGAAAAACAGGGGAATAGCAGGCATATGGTTATTTGATGCAAAGGGATGGCGATCATCATGGGAGAAGGATACCCGATCGTCAAGCTGAAGCTTGATGTGATCTTCAAAAGTCTGACCAAAGATCAACAACGTCAGAAAAAACAAGGCGATGGAGGACTGGCTGCATCTTATCAACGCGGAAACGGAGGATGAGCTTATGGCAATTCAGCAGACTACAGTGATTCCGGAGGTAAGAAATACAATTGTTAAGCTGCGCCAAATGAGTGCAGACGAAAAAATCCGCATGGAAGCCTTTTACCGCGAAAAGCGCCTCCACGACGAGGCAAGCGCTTTAGGAAGTGCAAGACGCGAGGGCAGAGCAGAAGGTATTGCCGAGGGCAGAGCAGAAGACATTGCAGAAGGCAGAGCAGAGGGCATCGAGCTTGGAGCAAAATCTTACAAAGACAGCCTTATCGAGAAATGGCGCAAAGCGGGTATGACAGACGAACAGATAAAGGAATTGCTGGATGAATGACGAAAGCGCAAAAACAAAAGGAATTACTTCGGAGGAAATAATATGGAGTTTCTAATAGTGACGGGACTGTCCGGCGCCGGAAAATCGCTGGTAGTGGACGCGCTCGAGGATATAGGGTATTATTGCGTTGACAACATGCCGCCTGTGATGATACTGCGGTTCTATCGCATATGCCTGAATTCGCAGGAAGAATTTGACAAAGTGGCTGTGGTCACAGATATTCGCGGCGGCGAACCATTCCGCACGCTTATTACCGATCTTGAAGTGCTTAAAATAGAAAAAAAGCCGTTTAAGGTATTATATATTAATTGCAGCAAACATGTGCTGCTCAACCGATACAAAGAAACCCGGCGCAAGCATCCTCTCGCTGAGGAATTTGAAGGCTCTGTCGAAATGGCGATCGAAGAGGAAATCAAAATGCTTGAACCTGCCTATAAGATGTCTGATTACCTGATCGACACCACTGAGCTTTCACCCGCGCAGCTCAAAGAACGCGTCAAGGAGATGTTCGGCGGCAGTGTTTCTGCGCAGATGGTCATCCGTGTCATGTCCTTCGGATTCAAGTACGGACCAAACAAAGAGGCTGATCTGATATTCGACGTGCGCTGCTTCCCGAATCCCTACTATGTGCCGGAACTGAAGCACCACACAGGGTTGGAGAGCTGCGTCAGGGAATACGTGATGAACGACGACTCGACCATGGGCTTTTTAAGCCGTCTGTATGATATGATTGACTACCTTCTTCCGCTCTACAAAAAAGAAGGCAAGAGCGAACTTGTCATAGCGATGGGCTGCACAGGCGGCAAGCACCGTTCGGTGACGATTGCCGAAAACTTAGGCGGTTATCTCGCGTCCAAGGGCAACAAGGTTATTATTTCTCACAGAGATATCAATAAATAATCGCAATAAGGCAGGGATTTGAGAGCGATATGTCATATTCAACAGTAGCAAAAAACGAATTGTGCCAGATAAGACCGGAAAGCGACTGCTGCGCACTGGCGGAGGCTTACGGTCTTTTGCTGTATTCGCGGCTGCTCAGTGAGGGGCATGATTCATACGCCACCGAAACAAAGGAAATTGCCATGCTGATGGGAGAAACGACGGCTTCCGTCTGCGGAGTCTACACTGATGTGATTACTCTTCCCAAGTCGAACAGCAACGGTCACAGATACATCGTCAAGATTCCCAATGCCGAGCAGAAAAAGCTGATCTGTTCCAGATTTGCAGGAACAAACGGCGGCATTTTAGATAAGGAATGCTGCGTCGCGGCATTCCTGCGAGGCGTTTTTATCGTATGCGGCACAGTCACCGAACCGAGCAGGGATTACCATATGGAATTCCTGGCAGGCAGTGAACGTCGGTGTGAAATTCTCTCGGACACACTCGGGCGCATCGGCCTTCACGGAAACAAGCTGCAAAGAGGTGACAGATGGCTGTTCTATATCAAAGGCGCAGACGACATTATCAGTCTGATGAAAAAAATGGGATCCATGTACTCTGTGCAAAGCATAGAACAGACCAAAAATGTGCGCGATTTCCGCAACAATGCAAACCGCCTTGTCAACTGTGACCAGGCCAATATCGACCGCACACTGTCGGCTTCAGCCCAGCAGTGTGCAGCTATCCGCAGATTAATTCAAAAATGCGGGTACATCGGCATTCCGCCCGAACTGAGGGAGATCGCTCGGCTTCGGCTGGAAAACCCCGAAATGACTCTCCGGGAACTGAGCGAGAGCCTGAGCGAACCCATCACACGCAGCGGCGTCAATCACCGGCTCAAAAAGCTCATAGAGCTTGCCGATGAAATATAAGAAAAGAGGCGTTATATATGATACATTCCTTCAATATGAAAAACGCGGACAAACCATACCTGACCCAGTCGGAAAACGGCATCGACGGTTTTGAACCCATTGTGGCTGACAGCCGCGCACAGCAGGGCGTGAGCAATATGTCGCCGTCGGAGCTTTTTGAAGCGGCGCTTGCAAGCTGCACCAACATGACGGTGAGCGGCGTTCTGCGCAAGCGAGGCATACCCTATGACGACATTTTTGTCGATGTGAAGATGGATACGGAAAACGGAAGAACAGTGATCACACGGACGGTAAGAGTCAATTCTGACGCTCCCGAAGCCGACGTAATAGCCGCCGTTGAGCGCGCCAAAAACTGCCATCTCTATAAAGTGCTCACCGGAGAGATAGAAGTGGCAGACGAATAATTTGCAGACAAGAATCCAGATTTGTTTTTTACTCCGATTGTAAAGAGGTGCTTCAAAAATGATCTACGCGGCAATATTGGCCGGCGGCAAAGGAACGAGAATGGGCGGTGACCTTCCCAAGCAGTTTCTGGAGATAAACGGCACACCGATTGTGGTGCGCACGGTCAGAGCTTTATTGAATTGCGGGATCGTGGACAGCACCGTGCTGTGTGTGCCAAGCGATTACATTGAATACACACGCGATATTCTGAACAGATACCCTGATACGGCTGACAGAATCAGCGTGATCGAGGGAGGAGCTGACCGCACGGGTTCTCTGGAAAGAGCTTGCCGCTTTTTTGACCGTTTCGGTGAGCCATCTCCCGACGACATCATCATAACTCATGATTGCGTCCGCCCGTTTGTTTCATCCGGGATGATTATAGCCAGCGTTGAAGCTGCAAAGAAATACGGAGGCGCAACGGCTGCCGTTCCGAGTGTGGACACGATTTGCTTTTCCTCCGACGGGAAAATCGTGGAAAGCGTGCCCGACCGTTCGAAATTATTCAGCGTACAGACGCCGCAGACTTTCATCATGCGGGATTTCACTGAGATACTCTATTCTCTCAGTGATGAGGAAAAAAGCCTTGTCACCGACGCTTCGGCAGTATTCCGCCTGAGAGGAAGAACCGTCGCACTCTCTGAAGGCGCCCCGCACAACATAAAGATTACCCATCCAAGCGACATTCCGCTCGCCGAAAAGATATCCGAATCGTTCTGATGCATCTGTCAAAATTAACAATTTAGTATTAAATACCAATAAATTTTGTGATATAATATTTTGTGTATATGTTGCTTTACTTAAAGTAAATATTCTCCTGTTTCATTTGATATATTATTTCGTATTGACAAGAGGGTTCATATGGAAAGTGTAAAATTATTTGTTCAAGAACACATGGCTTTTAAAAAACAGCTCGTTGTACTTGCAAAAGCAGACGTGGTCAAGACCTACCGAGGTGCCAGTCTGGGTTGGCTTTGGGCTTTGATCAAACCATCAATCACAATATTCGTTTACTTTTTCGCATTTTCTATCGGAATAAGAGCGTCAAAACCCGTCACCAACACCGCAGGAGTGACATTTCCATTCTTTCTGTGGCTGATCGGAGGCATCATTCCGTGGTTCTATGTCTCGGAAATGATGACGCAGGGTACCGACTGTATCAAAAAATACAGTTATCTTGTCACCAAAATGCGCTTTCCTGTCTCCACGATTCCGACATTTGTGAGCATTTCCAAAATGCTCATCAATATGATACTGACCGGCGTTGTCATTATCATATACTGCATTTACGGACATTTCCCCACCATCTATTATTTGCAGATACCCTACTATATGCTCTGCCAGTTCCTGTTGTTTACGCCGTTTGCTTTATTTAACGCGTCGCTCTCCGTCATCAGTCCCGATTATGGCAATCTCATCAAATCGCTGACCACTGCGGTATTCTGGCTTTCGGGCATCATGTACAACATCGACAGAGTGGGCAGTCACTGGCTCAGAAAAATGCTGAGAATCAATCCCGTCACCTACATCTGCTCAGGCTACCGCGACTGCTATATCAACCAGAGATGGTTCTTCGGAGAGGTCAGATACAAATCGACGCTCGGCTTTTTTGGCATCATACTTCTGATGTGGACGGTAAGCCTGTTTATCTACAAAAAGACCCGCAAGGATCTGCCCGATGTGCTTTGATACGCAATAATAAGGAGCATCCAACATGCCTGATAACATTAACGAAACCAAATCAATCAACAACAGCGAACCGGAAAAAATCACTGCAAAGGACACTGTCTCCGAAGAACCAATTCAGGAATACGGAGACGTCGTTATCCGGCTCAGTCATGTGACCAAGCAGTTCAAGCTCTTCAAAAGCAAAAAGAGCCGATTGCTGTCTATTTTCAGCAAAAGGGTCAATTACACATTAAAAACAGCCAATGACGACCTGACTTTTGAGATACGCCGCGGTGAATCGGTTGCCTTTTTAGGCAAGAACGGCGCCGGAAAATCCACCCTGCTCAAGATGATTACAGGCGTCCTCTTCCCCACCAGCGGCGAGATCGAGGTCAACGGAGAGGTCAGCGCACTTCTGGAACTGACAGCCGGTTTCGACCCGGAATTCACCGGACGCGAAAACATATACCTGCGTGGACATATGCGCGGTATGACAGACGATGTGATCAAAAAGTATGAGGAAGTGATTATCGATTTTGCCGATATCGGAGAGTACATCGACCAGCCCGTCCGGACCTATTCCAGCGGTATGAAAGCGCGTCTCGGCTTTGCCATCAATGCCAACATCGAGCCGGAGATACTGATCGTGGACGAAGCGCTCAGCGTCGGCGACGCGGCTTTCCGCAAGAAGTGCAAGGAGATTGTCAACCGGATCATCGCCGAGGACAACACGACACTGCTTCTGGTAACACATTCCAGCGCCATGGCAAAGCAATTCTGCAAGCGCGGCATCGTTCTTTACAACAGCAAGGTCTATTTTGACGGAGATATTGACGAGGCGATCAGAGTCTATGAGGAGGATATCTTAGAAGGCAAACCCGCCCCGAAACCAAAAGCCAATTCAATATTGAATCAGTGAGCATTGATACAAAAATTAACCCGCCATGCAATTGTGACTTCACTTTTGCATGACGGGTCTTATTATTTCGCTTCCAACAGGACTTAAAGCTCTTTCCTGTTGTAAATCCGCATACTGAGCAGCATGGACAAAGTGTATACAGCAGCCACAATGACTGTCGCTCCGATCACCACCGGAACGACCGGGACAGATGACAGTTTGTCGAGAGAGTCTATGAACATCGACGATTCCTCGTCTGCATTGTTTGCCATAAACATGCCGAGTCCGGCTATCAGCAGGGACGGAAGAATCATGACGGCGATGATGATGAAACGGCTCTTTTGCACGCCGAACTTATAGATAACAGGCGTCATGATAGCGACGTACATTACCGTCAACAGTATGGGAACCAAGTATCCGAGAATACCGGTCGGCGTACCGCCGAATGCCGCAAAGATCATGTTGGCGACAAACACAACCAATGTGGTAAATGCCATTACCATCAGATTCACGAGATAGCGGCAGGCGACGATTTTGCTCTTGCTCACAGGGAGCGAGGCGCCGAAGACGTCCCAGTCGCACTGCTCGTCATATCCGGCGCAGGAGAGCGGAACCATCACATTGATTACAAGCGCCATGATGGAAAAATAACCGAGTCCGGCTCCGGAATCCTTCATGTTCATAAAGCCGAGAAACAGATAAAACAGCATCAGAATCCCCATGGTCAGTCCCACCTGCTTGAGTCCCAGCAGGTCTTTTGTAATTATACCTTTCATATCTTTTCTCCTTTCGATAATCAGTTTGTTTTACAAACTAACCTTCGTTCTTGATAATCATCAGCATAATGTCCTCTATGCCCGCCTTCGCGGAAACAAAGCCTTCCGGCACCCTGTCGGAGAACATGAGCAGCTCCGCACCGAAGGTATTCGTTCTCTTGCCGACAATGTCCGCTTTGTTGATCGCATCCAGTTCCTCATTGCCGCACTTGACAATGCGGTATTTCTCCATCAGCGTGTCCTTTTCCTCGCAGAAAACGATGCGTCCGTTGTTGATGAAGGTGACATAATCGGCAGCCTTTTCCAGATCGCTGATGATGTGGGACGATGCTAATATGGTGTGTTGCTCGTCCTGAATGAAGTCCAGGAAGATATCAAGTATCTCGTCCCTCACTACAGGATCGATGCCGCTGGTGGCTTCGTCCAGAATCAGCAGCTTGGGGTGATGTGCCAGCGCCGCGGCAAGCGAGAGCTTCATCTTCATACCGCGGGAGAATTCCTTGATTTTCTTTTTGAGCGGCAGCTTGAATTGCTCAATATATTTGCTCCAAAGTGCGTCATCCCAGTTCTTGTACGCGCCTTTGAGCACCAGACGTACATCCGAGGCTGTAAATACCTGCGGGAATTTGATCTCGTCAAACACCACGCCCACATCTTCACGGGAGCTTTCGAGCCTGTTGCTCATGCCATTGATCGTGATCTCGCCGCTGTCGGTCTTGATCAGATCGAGAATGGATTTGATCATGGTTGATTTACCTGCGCCGTTGGAGCCGACAAGTCCCATAATACACCCGCTGGGTATTTCCAATGATTCAATGGAGAGGGTGAAGTCCCCGTAGGTCTTGACCAGATTTTTGATTTCAGTCGCATTTGCCATAAGTTTTCACCTGTTGCCTTTCCCTTCAAATTTTTTTGATTAATTTTCATCATAAAGCATCCCGAGCGTCTCTGTCAGCTCGGCTTTTGTGATGCCTGCCGATTTTGCCGCTTCCACCGCCTGCTGCAAATGATCCTCCACTATGCGCAGATGTTCTTCCCGAATGAAGTCGGCGTTCATTCCGGCGACAAAACTGCCCTTCCCGGCGACCGTTTCGATGAAGCCTCCGCGTTCCAGCTCTTCATACGCCCTTTTGGTGGTGATGACGCTGATCCGCAGTTCCTTGGCAAGAAATCGCATGGACGGCAGAGCATCACCCGGCTTCAGCTCCCCGCTGATAATGAGATTCTTGATGCGCGCGGTTATCTGCTCATAGATCGGTCTTGGATCAGAGTTGGAAATGATGATTTTCAATTTTTCAAACAACCTCCTTCCGCTGTGTATAACCGATCTGTTCATTTATACTGTATATATTCATTATATACAGTATAACAGGAATGTCAATAGGTTTATATGAACATTTTGTAAATTCGAATGACACCTAAAACACAGAGCCAACGCAAAAAATCCGGCTCCTGCCGATGATGTTCGACAAAAACCGGATTCTTTTCTGCGCTGTTAACGAATGTTTGTCGGAGCTGAAGTGGCTCCGGGCGAAATGAATGATGCTACATGGCGATTGCCAGCAGTCTGCTCCTCTCAAGCTCGAGAGCATTGAGGGAGTCTTTGAGTTCGGTGATACGTGTCTGGATATAATCCTTGACGGCTTCGCTTGCCGTAGACAGATTCCCGGAAAGCGCCTTGTATTCCTCATTGGCGGCGATCAGCTGATCGTCGATCTGAAGAATGCGCTCACGCTGGGAATGATTACGTATGACCGCAAAGTTGCCTGATTGGTTGTCGGACGTGAGATAGGGCGATTCGATGCCGTTATAACCGCCGCTTCTTACGCAGCTCGGGGCGCCCGAAAAGGTAACGCCATAGTTGTTATACATAATCATACCTCCAATTGCTTTCGTTGTTTTGGGGAGATAACGTGCTAAAGCATCGCTGCTTTAAAAATTATTCGCTGCTTCTAGGAATGCCGCTTAGCTTTCCTCTCCCCCATTTTCATTGCATTTTTCCTTATACGGACGATCCGCAACAGTCTCAATAAACTTACTCAAAAACATCTTTCAATATGACTAATCCCTCAAAAATAATGTCATTTGATCAAAAAAGCTATTTTTGCAATGAAAAACGGTTTGAACAGTGAACAGTAAACGCCAGATTCGGAAAAAAACACATATTCCACAAAAACAATAAACAACTCCTATTCATATTATATCACCGTAATGAATTCAACTATGTATAAATTGTTAACAAATATTAAATTTTTGTCACATTTCACAATTTTATTCCATTCGTTTTTATTCATGAGAAAGTCCGACAAATTTTTTCTGTTGATTTACAGCAATAAAGCATTAGTTTTCGACAGCGAAATCGTTCTTTATCCCGAAAGTTACCCCCTTTTCCATGCTCTTTGATCAAAACCACGGGAAAGGGGGTTGAAAAAGATTTATTTTAACGCAGAATAGTATTCTTCATCCTGTCGGATGGGTATTTCATACGTTGCGCCTTTGCTGTCTTTTCCGGAAGTCAGCTTGATATTAATGCTGTAAGGCTCCTCGTCGGAATTGTCATATACCTCGTACATCACGGTTTCACCGTCATCATCTGTGAAATCCCGACTGATCTGATGATTGGCTTCATAATAATTCGACTCCATGGTTTCGCCTTTGCTCTGATAATCCAGTGAATATTCATAGGCGTGCCTGATCACATGTCGCTTTTCTGATCGGAATCGAGGAACACCGTTACATTCTCGAGCAGCAGTGCGTTATCAATGCCTTCACAATGAGTGACGTCATAACCCGTGGGAGCATATGCCATCCCGTCAGGAGAATTGACAACCACTACCGTACAGGCATATGTCAATGCATAGGTGCCGCTGCCGTTATCGGTATTGATATTGCCGTTTTCAGCTTTGAAAAAGGTTCTGGCATAAACGCCTTCCTTGCCTTTTTGTTTTTCTTTGACCCAGTTGGTTATTTCCTTGTCTGGCTCGGCTTCTTGAAGCGTGAGCACTTCCAGCTCGACGTAATGGGAAGCCTGACTGAAATCCTCCAGCGCAATCTTCGTCTTTGCCTCATAATCACTGTCGATTCCTGTTTCACTACCACCGGAAGTATTATAAAATCTCAATCCGGCAAACGCCACGATCGCAAAGAATATGAACGCCAGCGGAAGCGCAAGAATAGCCGCTATCGCCACACCGAGCCCTTTGTTATTCGGCTTCACCATGATAGGTGAAGCGAAGGACTGACCGGGAGTGACTTCATTCCCGCACTGAGGACAAAGCTTCCACTCGGGTCGGAGGGCTGTTCCGCAGTTGGAACAGTTCGCACTGAGCTTCTGACCGCAGTTCGGGCAGGAAACAAAGCCCTGCTGCACTTCGTTTCCGCACTGAGGACACATCAGCTTGAAATGATCCCTTCGCACGACCAGATAAACGATCAAACCGATAAATCCCGGCGCAAATACCGCCAGCAGCGTCCAGAGTAGCGGCTCCATACCGCGAGCCTTTGCGTCGCGGTAGACAAAAACGGCAAGCAGAACCGGAACTACCGTACAGAGCAGAACCATCAGAATGATCCACGGTACCAATACAAACGAAATTGACATAACATATAACTCCCTTCTTTAGTCCCTGTGTCCGCAAAACGGACAATACACATGATTCATGGGTATCAAATTACCGCAGACCGGACATAGCGTGTCTGTATTAACCGGCTGAATGTTGAAAAGGAAAAACAACAGCCCCACAATCCATGTAAAAAACGCAAGCACCGCCCAGCCTATGGCATTCATTCCCCTGCGGGAAGCGCTGATGCCGATCGGAATGGCAAACCCAAGCGATATGACCAACAGTATGACCGCCAACAGGATGAATACTATCGATTTCAAAACAAACCTGCTCCTTTCACTTTTTTTGTGTGAATATCTCATTTCTTTTGCTGATCAGCAACACGGCACTGATCATAACCCCGAGCGCGAACAGCAGCCCAATGGCAATGAAGATACCGCCGAATGGCTTGAAAGCCGAATCGAGAGCCGATTGAAATGTGACAAGCATTTCCCTTGTTCGCCGGTCGCTTTTTGCCATTAATTCAGGCAGCATAAACCTGAAAAAAAACGACGTGAAAATGACCGTTGACATGACCGAAACAAATGCCGCAATCGTGACAATCTCCAGCTGAATCCGGCTCCTCCGCCGTTCCCTTTCCATTTCCAGCCGAAAGGTGTTTATGACTGGCGGTTTCTCTTGGGTGTCTTCCTCTTCTCTGAGCGACAGCAGCATTTCATCAAGCTGTCTGTCGGAAATCGGCTCGTTCTTTTGTGACAGACTCATGGCGACAGCTCTCCTTTCAGCAGTTCTCTTGCCCTGTACAGGCGGTACTTGACAGTACCCTCGGGTGTTTGCAGGATAGCGGACAGTTCCTTCACATCGTATCCCCGGAAATAGTGCAGGATGATCACCGTGCGGTATTTCTCCGGAAGCCTGCGCACTGCTTCCCAGAGCTCGGTATTCTCCGTGCTGTCCTCTGCGGGAATAGCGTTGATCACGCTGTCCTTCTCGGGATTGGAAGGAAAATCAATGATCAGCCGTTCGAACCTTCTGCGTCTGAGGCTGTCACGGTAGCAATTGACGCAGATCGCTGTGAGCCAGTGCTCAAAAGGCTGTGAATCGTCGTACTTTTCCAGCTTGCAGTACACCTTGAGCCATGTTTCCTGATAGAGGTCATCGGCGTCGCTTTTTCCGCCGCACAGCTTGATGCACAGCCCGTAAAGCCGTTGGCCATACCGCGTTATTTTTTCCTCCAGCCCGCTCGGCATGTTCCTTCACTTCCTCCCGCTCTGTCCTTACATTAACATATACGCACAAGGAATGCAATAGGTTGGGTCTGTTTATTAAAATACATAAAAATATTTACACAATTTAACTTTTTACATATTTAAAGCGGTAAATCGTATTGACAAATCCGAATTGTTAAAATATAATGGAAAAGTACCTCTCTCGCAGGAAGCCTGCGAAAAAAATATATCATTTGCCCGTATGCAGGGCAGGAAAGGATTGATTAAGTTTGAATACCATCGAACTTAGCGCTATCGCCATCTATTTTGTGCTTGTCATCGGAATAGGCATCTTCTTCTTTGTCAAGTCAAAAAAGAGCGAGAGCGAAAAGGAGTAGCATGGGTGCTCATGGGGCTGCCGGGTTCCATCTATCTGGCAGGCGTCGGCAAGGTGTGGATTGCCGTCGGACTTCTCTGCGGCACCATCGCCGCGTGGATCTTCGTCGCGCCGAAGCTGCGCAGATATTCCATCAGGGCCAACGACTCCATCACCATCCCGCAGTTTCTCACCAACCGCTTTTTGACCGATAACAAGGCGCTCCAGATTATCTCTGCCATCGTGTTTGTGATCGTCTACTGCGTCTACTCCGCTTCGAGCATCGTCGCCTGCGGAGATCTTTTCAAGACGGTACTTAAGGTTGACCCGAAAATTTCTATGATCGTCGCTACCTCCATCATCGTTCTCTACACATTCCTCGGCGGCTTCAACGCCGTGTGCTGGACCGACTTCTTCCAGGGACTGCTCATGCTCGGCGCACTGATGCTCTGCCCCATCATCGCCCTTGTCGGCGTGAAGACAGGCAGCTATCTCATTGATACCGGCGCGGCTCTCCCTGAGAATTATTTCAACCTGCTGTCAAGCGGTTCCTTCAACTGGGCGAGCATCGCAGATATTCTCACCGGCTTCGGCTGGGGACTTGGCTACTTCGGAATGCCGCACATCATCGTGAGATTCATTGCCATCAAGTCCGAGAAGGACATGAAGAAGTCTCAGATTATCGGAAGCTGCTGGACTGCCGTGATCCTCACCATGTCCGCCATTGTCGGTCTTTTCGGCAGATACCTCTTTGCCGACTCCCTCACCGAGACAAAGAGCCTTGTCTTTGTCACCATGGTACGCAAATTCTTCCCGGCATTCATCGCCGGCATTCTGCTCTCGGCTATCATCGCAGCCGCTATGAGCACCGCCGATTCTCAGCTCCTCGCATCCTCCTCGGCGTTTTCCTCCGACGTCTACAAGGCTGTCATCCGCAAGAAGGCCTCCAACAGGGAAATGATGTGGGCAGGCAGAATCGTGGTCGTCATCATCGCGGTCGTCGCCTTCTTTATCGCTACCAACCCGGCCTGCAAAGGCATCATGGAACTGGTGGAATGCGCATGGGGATTCTTCGGCGCCTCCTTCGGCCCGGTCATCCTGCTTGCCCTCTACTGGAAGAGATTTACATATCCCGGCGCTGTGGCAGGCATTGTCACCGGTTTTGCGGCGGATATGGTCTGGTACTCGCTTTTCACCGGCGACTCCGGAATATTCAAGTTCGGTTTATTCAACACCGGCATTTACGAAATTATCCCCGGTTTCTTCTGCGGTCTGATCGCCGCTGTGCTGGTTTCACTCATCAGCAAGAAGCCTTCTGAAGAAGTGCTCGCGCTCTTTGAACAGGCCAAGCAGCCGATCGATGTGGTTGCTCCTGTCGAAGAAACCGCCGCTGTCGAAGAAGCCGCTGCTGTCGAAGAAGCCGCCGCTGTCGAAGAAGCCGCTGCTGTCGAAGAAGCCGCTGCTGTCGAAGAAGCCGCCGCTGAGAAGCCGCTGCTGTCGAAGAAGCCGCCGCTGTCGAAGAAGCCGCCGCTGTCGAAGAAGCCGCTGCTGTCGAAGAATAATTTCAATCATTCTCACAAGCATATAAAGGCAAGTCTTGTCCGGATAAAAACAATCCGGCAGGACTTGCTTTTTCTTTGGATTGACAAAAGTGAGCGGAACCATTGCTGTTCTGACGGAAGTGCAGAAATTCCGGGCGCAAAGCTGAATAATTTTTTGAGAAATTTTGAAAAATGTTTTTCATCCCGATATAACTTTGACCTTGAAATTAGCGAAATAATTTGATATAATATTATGACATGAGTCGTATCATGAAAAATTATTAAAAAACACCGAAAAGGAGGAACCAGCATTGAAGAATGCAAAGCATGACGGAAAGGGATTCGACCGCAGTCTGATGACGTTCATGACAGCGATGACTCTTGTCTGCCTGATACTGATTTCTGCCCCGGCAGCGTATGCCGCCGCAGATAACGGCACCACATCCCGCACCACGGGCACGACACGCAATGCCGACAATTCCTCCGATCCCGACGCCAATGTGTCGGAAGTCACGGTATCTTCCAACCCGCAGGAAACACTCGGCACAGTCGGATTTTCCGAGGCAAACACCAAGCGCATCACGGTCGGCAAATCCACCGTGCTCTACCTGACCATCAAAGACATGGGCTACAAATTCAACACAACCTTTGAAACCTCCGATTCTTCGATCGCCTCTGTCAAAAAGATCGACAACCGCGCCGTGAAGGTGGTTGGTCTGAAAAGCGGAACCGTCACCATCACAGCCACCGTTCCGAAATCAAAAACCGTCACCATTTCGGCAAAATACGTGCTGGAAATCGGAGAAGGCGACGCCGTTTCTTCTGATGCCGGCGCAGACAATACATCGTCGGTCAACGGCGGCGGCATTATGAATGACGCCAGCGACAACACCGATCTCGATCTTTATTCCTCCACAACCGATCCGATGCTCCAGGAATACGCCAAACAAAGGCGAAACAGCAACGCGGCAACTCTCCTTCTGGGAATCATCGGTTGGGGACTGGTATTGATCGCCGTGGGGTACATCTTCTCTGTCGTCATCAAAAGCCGCACTCCGAAGCTCAACGTCTCGCCCGGAAGCAGAAGGCGCTACAGCGCCGGCAGTTCGGGTTCCATCCGCTCCGGCAGCAGACTTCTGCCGAATAAGTATTACAGGAATCTGAAAAAATACTGATCTTTGATTTTTTAAGCTGATTTAAGGACAGGGATATATAATGAAGAAAAAATCCGAAGGAATAAGCAAAAGAATGACTCAGCTTTTGAAAAAGCTGTCTGACACCATCAAAAAGCAGGACAAAAACGTCATGATCAGCTTTATAACGGCGTGTGTTTTCAGCCTTTTTGGAATTTTGCAGCTCATTTTTGTCATTTCCACTTCGCTTGCGCGGACCTTCGACCACATTTCTCTGATTCTGGTCGATTTCATTATCGCAGCCATCTGCATTGTATATGTGCTTTACAGGAAGGGAAAGCTCGGAAGCTTTTCCTATGACACGGAAACAGACAAAAAAGAGACAAAAGCAGATAAAGGAACGCATCCTGCACCTTCCGATATTTCAAGAGTCTGCATCCCAAGCGAAAAATTGGGGAACAACGCACGGAGTGTCGTTGCTTCCTCCGGCGTCAGACAGGCAAAAAAAACGTCCGGTCGTTCCGCGGAAAACGAAAACCTTTTCTCACCGCGTCACAGGTATTCTGACAAACCCGTTCAGCGCCGTCAGCCCACCGTTTCCGGCAGCCATGTGCAGACCAGAAGTTCTAAATTCAGCAGCCGACACACAGGCAGATAACATCTGCCCAACAGTTTATTGTATGAGGTGTTAGATAAATTGCCAGCTCCACAGGATAAAATTCGCAACTTCAGCATAATTGCCCACATAGACCATGGCAAGAGCACGCTTGCCGACCGCATTCTTGAAAAGACTTATTCCGTCAGCCAGCGAGAGATGGAGGATCAGATCCTCGACAATATGGAGCTCGAACGTGAGCGCGGCATTACCATCAAATCTCACGCAGTCACCATCAATTACGAGGCCTCCGACGGTGAACTGTATACCTTCAATCTCATTGACACCCCCGGTCACGTGGACTTCAATTACGAGGTGTCGCGTTCGCTGGCGGCCTGTGAAGGCGCGATATTGGTGGTGGACGCAAGTCAGGGCATAGAAGCCCAGACGCTTGCCAACACATACCTCGCCATTGACGCGGGTCTTGAGGTTGTTCCGGTCATCAACAAGATCGACCTTCCCTCCGCCGACTCCAAAAGGGTCATTCATGAGATAGAAGATATCATCGGACTTCCCGCGGAGGACGCTCCTCAGATTTCGGCGAAGGTCGGGCTGAATATCGAAGCGGTTCTGGAAAAAATCGTCACCGACATTCCCGCACCGGACTGTGACCGCGAGGCTCCTCTGAAAGCCCTGATATTTGACAGCTACTACGACAGCTACAAAGGCGTCATCGTATATGTGAGACTGATGGCAGGGCGTCTGCGTCCGGGCGACACTATACGCATGATGAGCACCGGCGCGGAATTCAATGTGGTGGAATGCGGCTACATGCGCACCACAACGCTTGAACCCGTCAAGGAGCTTGCCGCGGGTGAGGTCGGATACATCGCCGCCTCCATCAAGACCGTTTCCGACGCAATGGTAGGCGACACGGTGACCAATGCCTCACGCCCCGCAGAACAGCCCCTTCCCGGCTTCCGCAAGGCCAACCCCATGGTATTCTGCGGCATCTATCCCGCCGACGGTGCCAAATACGGCGATCTTCGGGACGCACTCGAAAAGCTGCAGCTCAACGACGCGTCGCTTTCCTATGAACCGGAAACCTCGGTGGCGTTAGGCTTCGGATTCCGCTGCGGCTTCTTAGGACTGCTCCACATGGAGATCATTCAGGAGCGTCTGGAAAGAGAATACAATCTCGACCTCATCACCACCGCCCCCAGCGTTATCTACAAGATCATCGGCACCGACGGTCAGACGCGTTTCATCGACAATCCCACCAATTACCCTGATCCGTCTCTGATCAATTACGCGGAAGAACCCATCTGCGAAGCTCACATTTATTCTCCCACCGAATACGTCGGTAACATCATGGAGCTTTGTCAGGACAGGCGCGGTGTATTCAAAGGAATGGAATACATCGACACTGACCGGGTGGATATTCACTATATACTTCCCCTGAACGAAATCATCTACGACTTCTTCGACGCGTTAAAGAGCCGGACAAAAGGCTATGCCTCTTTCGATTATGAACCGGCGGGCTATCAGCGCTCCAACCTGGTCAAGCTGGACATTATGCTCAACGGTGAAGTGGTGGACGCGCTGTCTTTCATTGTGCACACCGACAGCGCCTATCCACGCGCACGCAAAATGACCGCCAAGCTGAGGGAACACATTCCGCGCCAGCTCTTTGAGGTTCCCATACAGGCGGCTGTCGGCGGCAAGATCATTGCGCGCGAGACAGTCAAGGCGCTGCGCAAGGACGTACTCGCCAAGTGCTACGGCGGCGACATCACCCGTAAGAAAAAGCTGCTCGAAAAGCAGAAAGAAGGCAAAAAGCGCATGAGGCAGCTCGGTTCTGTCGAGGTTCCCCAGGATGCGTTTATGGCCGTACTCAAGCTGGACGAAGAATAAGGATTGGAAGCGATATTATATGAAAAAAAGTCAGGCAGCCAAAAGGCGTGAAAGACAAAGAAAACAGGCAAACAAATCCATGAATATTACCATCATGATCCCGGCGCTCAACCCCGATCACAAGCTGACCAACTATGTCAAGCAGCTGGCAAACGAGGATTTCAGGGAGATCGTGGTGATCAACGACGGCAGTTCGGAAAAATACGATCCCATCTTTGACGAAATCGCAGAGATGGAGAAATGCACCGTTCTCAGGCATAAGGTCAACAAGGGCAAGGGAAGAGCCTTAAAGACCGGCATGGAATATGTGCTGAAGAATCACCCCGACTGCATCGGCATCGTCACCGGCGACGCCGACGGACAGCACCGTCTGAAGGACACCATCCGTGTGGCAAAGGAACTGATCAAGGACGACAGTCGTCTTGTGCTCGGTTCCCGCAACTTCAATTCCCCCGATATTCCCGCACGCTCGTCCTTCGGCAATAAGGTGACATCCAATGTCTTTGCGGTAATGTTCGGTCAGAAGCTGATGGACACCCAGACCGGACTGCGCGGCATTCCTTTGAAAATCGTTCCGAGAATGCTCAAAATATCCGGCGAACGCTTTGAGTATGAAATGAACATGCTGATCGAATGCCGCCGGCATAAGATAGAAATCTATGAAATTCCCATCGAAACGGTATACATAGATGAAAACAGCAGCTCCCATTTCAACCCGATCATCGATTCCGTCAAAATCTACCTGCTGATCTTCCGCAGCTTCTTCTCCTTTATCTTCACGTCGATAGGCTGTACGCTGCTTGACCTTGCTATTTTCACGATTCTTGCAAGGTATATCATCCCGGGCGAATTCCGGTACAGAATACTGGTGGCGACCGCCATTGCCCGTGTCATTTCGGCAACCGTGAACTTCATTGTCAACAAGAATGTCGTCTTCCACAAAAAGGGACACATCGTTTCTTCGGCAACCAAATACTTCTGTCTTGCCGTGATACAGATGTTCATTTCGGCAAAATCGGTGGAATTCTTTGTGGGTCTTCTCGGCTGGCACGAAACCCTTGTCAAGGCCATCGTCGATACCATCCTCTTTATCTTCAATTATTTCATCCAGAAGAAATTCGTCTTTAAAAAATAACATAAAAACGCCCGTATTTCCTTTGCTTTCTGCATTGGGAATACGGGCTCTTTTTTGATGATCGGGAAAACAAATTACTTGATGCCGTTCTGGAGCTTGGCTGCCATAAGGGTGTTTTTCATCAGCATGGCAATGGTCATGGGACCGACGCCTCCCGGAACGGGAGTGATTGCCGAACACTTGGGCTCTACCGAGGCAAAATCCACGTCGCCGCAGAGCTTGCCGTTTTCGTCGCGGTTCATTCCCACGTCGATCACTACGGCGCCTTCCTTAACCATATCGGCGGTGACGAATTTTGCCTTGCCGACGGCGGCAACCAGAATGTCCGCTCTCCTTGTGACCTCGGCAAGGTTCTTGGTGCGGCTGTGGCAAATGGTGACGGTGCCGTTCTGATGGAGCAGCAGCATTGCCATCGGCTTGCCCACAATATTGCTTCTGCCGATCACTACACATTCCTTGCCCGCGACATCGACGCCGCTGTCCTTAATCAGTTCCATCACGCCGGCAGGTGTGCAGGGCAGGAAGTCGTATTTGCCTATCATGATTTTACCGACATTTTCCTCGCTGAAGGCGTCTACGTCCTTTTCGGGAGCAATTGCCTTGATCACCGCTTTGTCGTCAAGACCCTTGGGAAGCGGAAGCTGACACAGTATGCCGTTGATGTCGCTGCGGTCGTTGAGGCATCTCACCAGCGCCAGCAGTTCGCTCTGGTCGGTATCGGCAGGAAGGGCAAATTCCTCTGATTTGAATCCCACCTCGGCGCACGCTTTCTTCTTGTTGTTGACATACACCCTTGAAGCGGGATCGTCGCCGACTATGATCACCGCCAGACCGGGAATTATTCCTTTTTCTTTAAGCGCTGCTGTTTCCGCCGCTACTTCGGCACGTACGCGTGCCGAAACAGCCTTGCCGTCAATTATTTTTGCCATAGAATATCAACTCCGAAATTAAGTAAAATTTTTATCAGTCATCATCTTCGTCATCGTCATATTCCCAAAGGATCAGCCCTGCATTGACCATCAGGTTCTGCAGAGGCGGAAATACAAAAATGACATACGCCGCTACCGCTCCGGTAATGGCCATGCAGCCCTCAGCCAAATTAAAAGGTCCCGACATGGTCAGAAGACGAAGCAGACTCGCTGCGAAAAACAGAAATGCCATTGTCAGCAAATAAAGAACAATATTGCGGAACGGCTTGAAGAGAACAAGAAGGATAAACGCAAACGGCACCATAAACATCGCGTACCCTAACATTCCCGAATTTCCCATGGCTGTCAGACCGTCCACCACATTGGCGTTGATGTTTATTTTTGCATACGCCATGACATGATCCTTGTCAATGCCGAAACGCAGCAGCCTTGGCAGAAACAGAGCATCCGCCGCATAGATTGCATAGAATGCAAACAGCGCATACGCTGCCGTTCGCATAATCATCTCCTTGCCCACACGGAAAGGAATCAGCGAAACGTTAAGTCCTACCGCGGTCAGAAGACATATGGATATTTCAATAAAGCAAAGCGGATCGAAAAGGTTGGAATGGTAATCCATTTCAATCATGACGTACATGCCGACAACGCCGAGCAATAACAGCAAAAGAGTAAAAAGCAGTCTCAGCCATACCGGAAGTCTTTCATCATTGATCTCAGAGTATTCTTCCTCCGGTTCGATTTCTTCTTTCGCACTGGCGGCAGCGGAATGCATCATGCTTTCGTTGGATTCAGCCTGCATGATGGCTGCAAGTTCATCACGATGTTTTGAGCCGCTTCGTTCGGGCTTTGGCTCCGGCTTGGGTTCGGGCTCCGGCTTGGGTTCGGGTTCCGGCTCAGGTTCGGGTTCCGGCTCGGGTTTGGGTTCCGGCTCGGGCTCCGGCTCAGGCTCGGGCACAGGTGCCGGTTCCGGCTCGGGTTCGGGCTCCGGCTCAGGTTCGGGCTCCGGCTCAGGTTCGGGTTCCGGTGCCGGTTCCGGCTCGGACTCAATCACGGCCATTGTGGCTGCCCGTGCAGCTTCGGCAGCCATCGCTATCTCGGCTTCTCTCTCCTCCTTGGCTCGACGTTCGTGCTCCTGCTGGAGCATTCTGGCACACTCCGCTTCAAACGCAGCCATTTCGTCGTCTTCGTCCGAAATGTTTTTGTCAGTCTCAAAGCTGTAGCCACCTGTATTCCAGTTATTCATAGCAAATCACCTCTTTCATTATTCCCCTCGGTTCATTCGGCGTCGGATTCCTCGCCGGCTTCGCTGACGGAAACACATTCATGGGTTTCTTTCCACAGCTTTGTATGCTGAAAAGCTACATTGGTGAAATACACTTCAAATCCGAGTCCCGCAATTCCCTTGCCCTTTTCGGTGCGCTTTACCTTCGGAAGGGGAAGCGGTCTGTCGTTCCAGCCCAGCCAGAGCAATGCTCCCGCCACAAGAACACAGAGAATCGCCAGCAGCTGCGAGACTTTGAGCACATTTTCCACCAGCCACAGGCTGTCGGTTCTCAGTCCCTCTATCCAGGCTCTTCCCAGACCGTACCACACCAGATAGCCAAGGAAGATCTGTCCCTTGAATTTATAATACCGTCTGCTCACGATGTGCAGCAGCACAAAACCGGTCAGGCACCAGATCGATTCATAGAGGAAACAGGGATGCACCGCGGTGGGACCTACCTTCGTGGAAACGCCGTCCACCATCTCATAATAAAATGTGTTGGCGCTGTACATGCCCCACGGAAGACCTGTCTTGCTTCCGAAGGCCTCCTGATTCATGAAGTTGCCCCAGCGTCCTATGCCCTGCCCTATCAGAAAACCGATGGCGGCAATATCAAACACGGGAAGGATCTCTATCTTTTCAATATATTTGCACATGATCAGCCCGGAGATAAACGCCAGAATCACGCCTCCGTAAATGGCAAGACCGCCGTCGCGGATGTTTATCATATCCCACAGACTGCTGTAGCTGTTGATACGGAAAATCACATAATAAATCCTCGCGCCGATGATGCCGCAGAAGAGACCCACGAGTACCACGTCAATCAGCGGGTCCATCTTCACATCAAAAGTCTTTACGCTTCTCCACGCGTAAAGCACCGCAAGTATGAAGCCGGTCATAATCAGCAGCGCATACCAGTATATATCCAGTCCGAAAATACTGAACGCCACACGGTTGATGTTAAATTCCAGCCCTAAATTCGGAAAACTCACTTCCATAAATTACGCCTCCTTGCTCCGTCTGACCACAGACAGCGAGCTGTTTGAAATATCGTATTGCCGGCGGAACAGTTCGTTGGCTTCCTCCACGGTCACATCAGTGGCCGCCTTGATGGCGGCAAAGGTGTCAACGTCAAACATGATGTCATCCTGCAGATTATCGGCAATATCTTCCGTGTAATTGAAGCAGCTGATGATGGCGCCGAAGCAGCTGCGGCGTGCACATTCAAAAATCCTCGGCGGAATGCCGTCCCGCTTGACACGCTCGATTTCCTCAAAGATCTCGTCCCGCAGGCTCTCCGGCGATCTGCTCACGCCCTTGAAAACGCTTGCAAGCGCTCCCCTGACATCGACCGAGCTATAGCCGAAGCCGGGATTGATCAGCTTTTTCCTGATCATGCGGTCATAAAAATCGGAAATCGACCCGAAGACTGACTTTCTGATCAGTCCCGAGAGAATGCCCTCGCGTGCAGACATCTCTCTCCAGCGCTCCTTGAACCCGAGCTGGAAAATTGGGAACGGTACGTCGCATTCTTCCTCTATGAACGGCTGGACTATCTTTCCGTCGTCCTCCGGGATCCTGCGTTCTATTTCAAGTCTCTCCCTCGGAAGAAGAAGTTTATCGCACATGGCAAGCACCTGCTGCGGGTCAACGTTGCCCGAGACCGCCAGCACCATATTATTCGGATTGTAGAAGGTGTTGTAGCATTTGTACAGCAGTTCAGGGGTAATCTGTGCGATGGACTCCACCGTTCCGGCGACGTCGTCTCTGATCGGGTGATCGCGGTACATCGCCTTCATCAGGTTGGTGGAAACCTTTCGACCGGGACTGTCCTGCGACATTTTGATCTCCTGCGCGATGATGCCCTGTTCCTTCTGCACATTTTCAGGGGTGAAATACGGCTTCTGAACGAAGTCAAGAAGTATCTCAAACGCCTGATCAAAATACCTGGTGCAGGAGAAATAATAGCCGGTCTTCTCACGTGAAGTAAAGGCGTTGGCACAGGCGCCGGTTTTTTCGAACCGCTGGAAGGTATCTCCATCCTCGCTTTCAAACAGCTTATGCTCCAAATAATGGGCGATTCCGTCCGGAACGCGGGTAAATTCTCCGCCGTTCACACGGAATTCGTTGTCGATGGAGCCGTATTTTGTTGCGAATGTGGCATAATAGGTCTTGATTTCCGGCTTGGGACAGACGACGATTCTCACGCCGGTAGGATGTGTGGTGTAATAAAAGGTTTCTCCGATCAATGTGTTCTCTCGCACATCGAACCGATCACTGACATGACTCATCGTCTTTCCCTCCCTCCGGCTCATTTGTTTCCACGGGTTCCTCCGGCGCAAGCAGATAGATTGTATCAAGGCGTACAAGCGAGGCGCATGCCGCCACCTGACTTCTTGTCACTGCCTTGATGCGCTCCGCTTCCTGTTCCGGCGTGCGGATACATCCGTCAAAAATCTGAAAAGCATACCATGACTCAATGCTGCCGACGGAATCCTTTGTGTTGTCCAATGAGCAGATCGCAAACAGCTTTATCGCTTCAAATTCATCGTCGGTAAACTCGTTCCTGGCTATTACGGCAAGCTGACGCTTGATTTCTTCAACCGCTTTCTCCTTGTTGGACTCATCCATACCGCTGTATACATACATGGTTCCGCATAAACGGGAGTAGCTCGACGAACAGTAATAACACAGACTCAGCTTTTCACGCACGTTCTTGAAAAGCAGACTGGTGGGTCCTCCGCCAAACAGCGACGACATCAGACGACAGACGACCGTCATGTCGTCCGGTTCCTGCACCGGCAGACGGAATCCCATAACCATCCTGCTCTGCTGCACGTCCATGCGCTCCGTGACATCCTTGATTTCCTTCGGCTCTTTGTATGGAGGAAGCGGGGTCAGTTCCACGCAATGACGGTCAATCGCATTGAATTCACGGGCAAATATCTCTTTGACGGGCTCATAGTCCGCTCCGCCCACCGTGATGATCTCGACCTGAGCGGTAGACAGAACCTTCTTCCACACCCGTGTCAGTTCCTCGCGGGTCACGTTCGGCAGATCCTCTAAATAACCGCCCGGTTCGATGGTCATCGGCTCCCCTTCGCACATGATGTCCACACATCGGCATGAAGCGTACTCTTCCTTGTCGTTGATGCGTGACCTGATACGCTCCTCCGCGTTTTTCAGAGCATAGGCAAGATCATCCTCATCGAACAGGAAGCCGTCCTCGCCGACTTTCGGACGGAAAATGAACTCGCTGAGCAAGTCGGCACATTCTCCGGAAACGCATTCCTCCCCCGGAAGAAATCTGTCATCCATGAAACTGATTTCCACCGTCATCATCTGACAGCTTCCCAAATTATTGATAGAGGTATGAACGGATGCTCCATACAGCATGCAAAGCGCACGTGTAAGCTCGATATATTGAGGATATTTCGCGCAGGAACGGTTCAGCAGTGCAACCAGCAAAGCGTTCGGCGTGACGTCCGCCCTTTCTATCGGATACAGGAAATGTACTGCGATACAGGCATTCTTGAACCGCGTCTCCCGGATCGAACGGAAGGATATTCCTTCTCCGAGCGTGCTCACATACATATTATTCTCTTTTTTCTCCAAATATCAGCACCTCCTCACGCCTCCGGCTCAATATAATCCTCGATATTCGGTGTAAATTTCTCGTCAGAGAAGAATTCCTCTATGTATTCCTCCGGCATCTGCTCCTTTTCGGGAGTCCTCCGGCTTTCCTCATCCAGCCTGTGAAGCGCTATGCCGCAGACAAGCATGATCATTCCCAACACGGCTACTGCCACGGCAAGCACTCTGACCATAAAGATTTTTTTGGCTGCGCGTTCTGTGTCATCAGGTTTCTTAACCGGCAATTCATCATCCGACGGTTTGTCTGAAGCCGCCCTCTCGCTATCGGACTTGTCTGACACTTCCCCGTCGGAAGTATGCTCCGATACTTCGCTTGGTCCATCGGACGTCGCGGCGTTGAGCTCGTCGAGAAGAGATTGGTCAAATAAAGCGTCGCTGTTTTTCAGATTATTCATATCATCCATAACACACACCGTCCTTCGGTCATGCGATCAAATTGATTATTCACCGATAAATTTTTCTATCGCTGTCAGATCAAGGCTGCCGCATCCCTGCAGAAATGCGCACAGCTTCTTTGCAATCGCCCGGGTGCCGCCTTCCTTCATGCTCTCCAGATTGAGCGGCATAATGGGATCATGAACGCTCAGGCGCAGCAGGAACCATCCCTGTTCTTCCTCGAACGATACGCGTATTCCCTCGCGGTTGTCGTCCGCAATGATCCAGTCCTCGCGGGCTTCGGCGTATTTTTCCAGGTCCGAAAGCACCTTTTGACCGTATTCTTTGAAGTCCTCTGCGGTGATTCTAAACCGGAGCTCACATTCCTCCAGCGGATCTTCCAGATCTGCTGTCAGCACCGCAAGGCTTTCGCCGCTTGCGCGGAGCTGTGCCATTTTGATGATGATCATTGTCACCAGATAGGCGCCGTCGTCAAGGAAGTAATTCTCCCTCATGGCAGCGTGACCGCTTGTTTCAATGGCAAGCGGACAGTCTATTCCCTGCGCATTCAGTTCCACCGCGCGGTTGATCACGTTGCGGTAACCCCTGCGGTAACGGTAATGCACGCCGCCGAGTGAGCCTTCGATGAATGTTCTCAGCCCCGCCGATGTGGTGGAATCCGTCACAATGGTGCCGCCCGGACAGTTTTCAAGAGCTATCGCTGATGCGAGCGCCACCAGCCTGTTGCGGTTGATCTCCGCGCCGAGATTGTCCACTGCGCCGCCTCTGTCCACGTCGGTGTCAAATATGACGCCTAAATCGGCGTGGGAATTCAGCACCGCACCGCAGATTGATTTCATGGCTTCCTTGTCCTCGGGATTGGGGATGTGATGGGGGAACATTCCGTCAGGCTCGAGGAATACGCTTCCCGAAATATCCGCGCCCAAGGGCTCCAGAACGTCATAGGCATAGAATCCGCCCGCGCCGTTGCCCGCGTCCACGACGATATGCAGCCCTTTCAGCGGACGGTCGTAATGTTCGCTATTGATTCCCTTGCAGATGATGTCGCGCAGGTGTGCGGCGTATTCCTTCATGTAGTCAATCGGCTCGGCAATGCCGCCTTCGACGGCCTCGGGGAAGCTGCCTTCGTCGCAGAATCCGAGAATCGCCTCGATGTCACAGCCGTCCAGACCGCCCGCGGGAGTGAAGAATTTAAGTCCGTTGCGGTGATACGGGTGATGGCTTGCCGTAATCTGCACGGAGCCGTCAAGCTGCTTGTCCAGCGTTATCATGAACATGGACGGAGTGGACGACAGTCCGCAGTCCAGCACATTCGCCCCGCATTCAACCATTGCGCTGACCACCGCCGAACGGATTCTGTCGGCGGAAATACGGCTGTCGTGTCCCACAGCCAATTTCAGTTCAGACGGCTTCTTTCCCGTTTTCTGCGAAAGCCACAGCAGAAACGCCTTCGCCATCTTTCCAACGACCTCGTCGGTCAGGTTGAGCGGTTCACCTTCCACTCCGTCAACCGCAACGCCGCGGATGTCCGTGCCGCTTTTGAAGCTCTTCCAGAATTTATCCATAACAATTTTCCTTCCTAGCAATGATTAATCCGTATTTTCCGCTATTCATTTGAATAGGGTCATATTAGATTTATTATACTACATTTCTTCCGCTTCATCAAGTACATTTTGCTTGAAACGCGGCGTTCTTGATGAAAAAGTTTGATGAAAGCCCCGAAACATGCAAAAATGCCGTCCCGCAGCCTGTAAGAACCGCTGCGAAACGGCGTCCTCATTTGTTTTTTTGAATAACAGCATTCCTCACTCAGTTAAGTACGTAAACTTTTACCTGGCGTCTGCCGAAATTGACGCATTCGCGCTCCGTATTGTAGAAGAGATCGACAAGGACTCTGCCGCTCCGGAGTGCTCCGCCTGTGTCGGCTGCCACGGCATAGCCGTAATTGTATCTGCCGTCGGACGAAACGATGTAGAGCTTGGTGCCGTACGGTATCTTCCTCGGATCGACCGCCACCAGTCCGACTTTGACCGCTTTGCCGGTCGATGTGCGCGCACCCCTGCGTGCGGTATATGCCGTACCTGTTCCGGTGAGTACCTTCGAGTAGCTGATCTTCCTGCCGTTGACCGTAACGGTCCTGCCGCCTTCATCCACGGATGCCGTCACCTTCTTTGCGGCAGAAGTCTTCTTGGTACCCTTGAGAACTACCTTGCTGACAGCCTTCTTTGTCACCTTTTCGGTCACCTTTGTGTCGGTGAGTTTGTCGTTGACGTACTTTCTGGTTGTTGTCACCTGCTTTTCACCGTTGACGCCCTTGACAGATACCTTCGTCTTTCCTGCTGCGAGAGTGCTGTCGTTTTTGATGACGGTCTTATATGTTATGACATAGTTCTTTGTGTCGGTTACGTATCTGACGCGGTCAATCTTAATCACCATATCCTCATCTATTTCCGAATCAAGACCGACATTGACAGTGTCCTCCCCTTCGGGAAGTTGTATTCCTGCGTTTGCCAGTGCCTCGGCGACATTGCCGCTCACCGCGGAAATTGTCTTTTCCTCCCCGCCGTCGATCACCGTCAGATTGAATGCCCTGATGATCTCGATCTCCCTGACGACACTGTCAGCTCCGTTGACAGCATATGAATCATGATCCGAAAGGGCAAAACCTGCCTGCCGTATGATTTCAACAGAGCTTGTGTTTTTCGCGGTGATCACCTTGTTTGTCTGATCACCGTCGACCACCTTCACTACTGAGATATTGGATGAAATGAATACCGCGCCGACCAGTGCTGCCGTAGCGAGAATCATTGTCGCCCCCTTGCGGCTCTTTGTGAATGCTGATACATTGCCCATAGTGAATTCCTCTGCTTTCTTTATCGGTAGTCCCATTATATTCCCCTGTTCTCGCATTGTCAAACAACTATTTATATCTATATGCAGCCAACGCAGGAATAATGCGTATCTTCTCCGAGCATCGTATTAATTCACCAAAAAAACAGAGTCGCAAAGGGTCTTTTAAGCCTCACACAGACAAAAACAGCCGACCGCGTTTTGCAGCCGACTGTAATCGATCAAATATACTTCACATGATTCCGGCAAAAGCGACCGGAAATCTGACTGTTTTCAAATTCATTCAAGCGCGACTTTCCGCGCAGGCAACTGATGCAGCTGCCGATCTTAACTCATATCACTAAACGCGGGCATTCCTCGCCGCGTCCGCACGGGCGGCAAACAAGCCGGGTGCAAATAAACTGAAAGTGCCGCCGTCGGGCGGAACCAATGTCACTGAAACCTCGGGCAGCATCTTATTGATGAGCCTTGCTGCTCCGCCGGTATCGCTCTCGCTGATGATAATATCTGTAACGGCATGACTTCCGGCATAATTCAGAAGTGCAGCCGCAGGCTGTGTGCTGTAAAGCACCGTAAGATTTGCTCCTATTGATGACGAATATCTGAAAAGTTCCTCGGTTCGCTCGGCGTACTCCTGACCGCATTTCGGGAACACGCCCACCACAGACATCTTGTCGCCGTCATCCCTGCACAAAGCAAGCAGCTTTGCGGCCAGATGACCTCGGCTGTCTTCCAGATAAAACGCCGCAGCTCTGCGAGCGTTATCCATAAAATGAACACCTCCGTATGTATTGCAGGATCTGTTTTCCCTGCTTGATTATATTATACACCTATACAGTCTATGATATAATGATTTTTGGTGTATTTTATATAAATAATATGTTAATAACTATGAAGAATTTAAAAACATATACAAAAAAGCACGCGATTCTTTGCTTGAGTCACATGCTTTGGAAATGATTCATTCACGATGCTTTTTGTGTATTGACAGAACAGAGTAAAGATCAGTCGTCCGTAGTCATTCTTTTGAGCTGAATCTCCTCGTCCGTTCCCTTTACGGTGCCCTTGCCGGTAATGCTGTCCACCTCATATTCGGCAATCACTCTGCCGTTTTTACCCACTCTGTTCAGCAGCTGAATGGATGCGATGCCGTCAATGCCCATGGTGACCACCGATGTCTCCGGACGCCTGCCGTTCTCCAGCTCATAATAATCCATCGCCATCTCAATGAGATCGTTCTGTGAATAGCAGCTGAAGGAATCAGGCTCCTGTTCGCCGAGAAGCATGAGGTTTTCCGTGCGGTTTTCATTCGTCCATGTCAGTGTGCGCTTGCCTTCGCCGATTTTTTCCACTGTGGTGGGATCGGTAAAATCGGCTCCTCCCAACGAGAAATCGACAGCGTTCTGATTGATTCTGACGGCAAAAGGAACTTCCATGCCAAGCTGTGCGTCATGGAAGTTTCCTTTTTCCGCATCGTAGAATATGTAATATCCGACTCTCTTCTCACCGTCATCCACTGCCCAGACGCCGCGGCAGAAGGTTTCGCCGTTGTCAAAATAGGTTCCGTCCGCGTTTTTATTGGGCTTCACTTCGGGCGAAGTGCTCTTGGGACCGTCCTTCGAGCAGCCCGCAGTACAGAATATCATCGCCGCCAAAACAGCAAGCGATATGAATCTGACCGCCATATTCATTCTTTTTTTCATCACTGTATACCCTCCAAAAATATCTCAACAAAAACGCACAAACACACCAGTACCGGATTTCCACCCGATACTGATGCGCCATGTTGTTTTTGATTTGCGGTATTCCGATATAGATCAGCCGATAAACATTGTGTGAATGGCAGAAACAGCCTTGTCGGCATCCTCCTCGTTGATCAGCACCGAGATCTTGATCTCGCTGGTGGAAATCATTCTGATGTTGATGTGAGCGCCGTAAAGTGCCTCGAACATCTTTGCCGCAACGCCCGCGTGAGTCTCCATGCCGGCTCCGACGATGGAAACCTTGGCTACTTCCTTGTCGAGGGCAACGCCCTTGCCGCCAACGCTGGAAACAAAATCCTTCATCAGCTCTTCCGCATCGTCACAGCAGTCCTCGGCAACGGTAAAGCTGATATCCTTGGTACCGTCTCTGCCTATGGACTGGAGGATAATATCGACGTTGATACTCTTGGCAGCAAGGCGGCTGAACGCCTGAAATGCGATACCCGGTTCATCGGGAAGTCCCAGAAGGGAGATTCTGGCAACATGAGTGTCCTTGGCTACGCCGCTGATAAGCATTTTTTCCATTTTAACCTTCTCCTTAACAATAGTACCGGGCTTTCTGACAAGCGATGAAAGCACCTCAAGCTGTACGTTATACTTCTTTGCCATTTCAACAGAACGGTTGTTGAGCACCTGAGCGCCGAGCGTGGCAAGCTCGAGCATCTCGTCATAGGTTATCTCGCTGAGCTTAACAGCGCTTTCAACCTTGCGGGGATCGGCTGTGTAAACGCCTTCCACATCGGTGAATATCTGGCACCTGTCCGCACGCAGCGCAGCGGCGATGGCGACCGCACTGGTATCACTGCCGCCTCTGCCCAGTGTCGTCATATCGTCGTACTTGTTGAGTCCCTGGAAACCGGCGACAACGACAATCTTGTTCTGGTCAAGCTCGCTCTGAAGTCTGTCAGTCTCAATGCGTCTGATTCTCGCACTGCCGTAGACCGAGCTCGTCACAAAACCCGCCTGCCAGCCCAAAAGGGATATGACCGGATAACCGAGTTTCTGAATCGCCATGGCAAGCAGCGAAATGGAAATCTGCTCACCGGCCGTCATCAGCATATCAAGTTCTCGCTTGGAGGCGGAAGGATTGATCTCCTTCGCCTTTTCGATGAGGTCGTCTGTTGTGTCGCCCTGCGCGGAAACAACGACTACCACACGATTGCCCTGCTTGTAGGTGTCAGTCACTATGCGGGCGACATTCATCACCCGTTCGGCGTCGGCTACCGATGTGCCGCCGAATTTCTGAACTATTAAACCCATGTGTTCAATACCTCCGAATTTTTTATTATTTAATGCTTGTATTACGCTTCAGGCAATTACGCACTGATTCATAATATGTATATAAAGCGACGATTGCCAGCGAAAGCAGGCTAATCAGCGTTTCAAACATTCCTGGAAATTGCGCCGTCACTGCTTGATTCTCTGTGCGCCTCTGGAATCCACGTCAAGTATCACCATTCGCCAGTTGCCGAGACTGCGTCGTTCCAGCTCGCGGAAGACCTCGTTTTCAAATTCTTCCTCGTACCTTCGGCTGATGATGGACATGACCGTCGGCCCTGCGCCGCTGATGTAGGTCGCATAGGAACCGAATTCGTATGACAAGCGGAAAATCTCCTCCGCTCCGGGAATCAATCCCATCCGGTAGGGTTGATGCAGCCTGTCCTTCACTGCGACTCTGAGGTTTTCAACATTTCCGGTGGCAAGCGAACCTGCCATCAGTGCGGAACGCGAAAGATTATAGACCGCGTCCTCGCGTGATACCGTTTTGGGTAAGATGCCCCTCGCAACCGAGGTCTTCAGCTCAAAGTCGGGAATAAACGCCGCAAAACGGAACTTGTCGGCGACATGCAGCGTGACGGCATAAACCCTTCCGTCCTCCACCGCGGCGGACGTCAGTCCTCCTAACAACGCGGGAGTGGTGTTGTCGGGATGCCCTTCAATCCTGCAGGCGATATTGACAAGCTCTTCCCTGCTGAGCGGCTTTCCGAGCAGATAATTGGCTCCTAAAAGCCCTGCGGCGACACAGGCTGAGCTTGAACCGAGTCCGCGGGTCATGGGAATGACATTGCTCTGGGCTATTCTGAAGCCCTTGGGAAGCGGCTTGCCGCATTCCTCATAGAGCCTGCAAGCGGATACGTATATCAGATTGTCTTCGCCTGTCGGCACGTCAACGTCGTCCAAAGACGTGATCTCAAGTCTGTCGCTTTCCTCGATCTCTACCTCATTGTACATCGACAAGGCGATTCCCAAAGCGTCAAAGCCCGAACCGATATTGGCGCTGGTAGCGGGTATTCTGAATTTCAAAAGCAATCACCCTTTGGCTTATCTGCTGAGAGTTCTCATGGCACTGATGACATTCACGCCTCTTGCCAGGAATTTCTTGGCAGTGATCTCCTGCTCGGTGTAAGTCGCAACATCGGTGATAATGGCGATCTCGTCGGGATTCACTCCGTCGGTATAGATGCACTCCCTGCAAAGCTCGTTGGCAATGGTCATCAGCTCGTCGCTGCTCTTGCCGCAGAGACGCAGGTACATCGAGCAGCGCTCGTCGTGGTAATCGGCAATCATGCCCTCCTCGGCGGGTGCCCAATAGAGATACTTGCGCGCCACGCGGTGCTTGACGCAGTCGATGACGTCGGCGACGACCGCGCTGGCCGTGGGCAGCTTGCCCGCGCCCTTGCCGTAGAACATGACCTCGTCGGTCGCGTCGCCGATCACGCAGATCGCGTTGAACACATCGCTGACTCCCGCAAGGGGCGATGTCTTGGAAACCATTCTGGGAGCGACATTGATGAGCAGCTTGCCGTCCGGCATTACCTTGAACATGCCGATCAGTTTGATGGCGGCGTTGAATTTGTCGGCATACTGAACATCCTCAAGCGTGATGTTGCGAATGCCTTCCACGTAAACATCCTTGGGATAGACATGTTTGCCCAGTACCAGGGAGGCGAGAATGCAGATTTTGCGGCAGGCGTCATGTCCGTCCACATCGGCGGTGGGATTCCTCTCGGCATAGCCTAAGTTCTGCGCAAGCTGCAAAGCCTCGTCAAAGGGCATATTCTCGGTGATCATCTTGGTGAGTATGAAGTTGGTAGTGCCGTTGAGAATGCCGGCGACCGCGTCGATCTCATTGGCTGCCATGCACTGTGCCAGCGGTCTGATAATCGGAATGCCTCCGCCGACGCTGGCTTCAAAGAGGAAGTTCAGGTTGTTGGCCTTGGCGACTTCCAAAAGCTCCTGTCCCCTTGCGGCAACAAGTTCCTTGTTGGAGGTGACAACGCTCTTTCCCGCCTTCAGGCTGCTCATGCAGAAATCAAAGGCTGGCTTCACGCCGCCCATGCACTCCACAACAATCTCAACCTCAGGGTCGTTCAGAATGATATTGACGTCCTTGACAAATTTGTCGGCATAGGGCAATTCCGGAAAATCGCGCAGGTCGAGAATGTACTTGACCTGGATTTCCTCCTTTGCGCGGCGCTCGATGCCCTCATGGTTTTTCATGAGTACCTCTACAACGCCGGAACCAACTGTGCCGTGACCCATTACTGCAATTTTGACCATAGATAATCACTGCTTTCCATTTTTTCATTTATAATAAAAAATATTATACCAATTCATCATCCGGTTGCGTATCGGCGCATTACACGCCCGCACCGACTCCCGATACCGAAATCACGCCGTCGAGCGACTTGAGCTTTTCAAATAGCTCCGGAACGCTGATGTCCATATTAGCGGTGCTGACCGACATAGTGACATACGCAGCACCGTTGGACGGGATATTCTGATTCACCGTCAGGATATTTGCCCCCGCATCGAAAAATGACGTTATCATAGACGACAGCACCCCCGGCTTATCCTCCAGCATTGACTGAATCGTGAGCACTCTCTCCTGTCCGCCTTCCCTGTAGGGCATAACCGAGTCCTTGTACTTATAGAAGGCGCTGCGGGATATTCCCACAAGTCTTGCCGCCTCCGACGCCGAATGAGCCGCACCCGTGCCGAGCAGACGCTTTGCCTGTACCACTTTGGCAAACACCTCCGGCAAAACTTTGCTGCTCACAATATAATATTCGTCAGACATTGCAAAATCCACCACCTGTGCACGACTGTATCGTAGCAATGAACACTATACCATCTTTTACGGACAATTGCAAGCGAATTTACGCATTTTTTTGATTTTTTTTCCTTAATCACAACATTCTACGTTTGATACAAAAAATCAGGAGACGTTTTCCACAATGTTATTCACCCAGATGCCTTTCCTAACCATCACAAATCCTATGACAGCCTTGACTCCCTCTGAAATCTGGCAAAGCATATAGACGGGGATGATCGGAAGGGCGGTAAACCGCGTGAGCAGGAAAGCAAGCGGCACCACAACGCAGAGCATGTAGAAGCCGTCGAAAATAAAGGTGATGAATGTATTGCCGCCCGAACGCAAGGTGAAATAAGCGGCGTTGGTAAGGGCAGTGATCGGAAGCATGAATGCCGCTATCAGCAGCATGACCGTCGCAAGATGACGCACATGATCGGTGGTATTGTAAAACAAGGGGAAGAAAGGCGCACAGATCGCCATGATCGCTCCCATCATGGCACTTCCCAGAACGGAATAGGTACACAGTATCCGGTCGGTGCTTCGCGCCTCTTCCTTCTTGCCTGCGCCGAGCAGCTGTCCCACCATGATGGCGATTGCGTCACCGGCGGCAATAAAGAACACGCAGAAAACATTGGACAGCGTGGAGCAGATATTGACGCCTGCCACCGCGTCAAGCCCTCTCGTGGAATAGCTCTGATTGAGCGCCGTTATTCCGAATGCCCACAGACTTTCATTAATAATGAGCGGAATGCATTTCAATATCACCCTTCCCAGCAGGTTTCCGGGAATGTAAAGCGAACCGAGCAGTCCCTTGACAAAGGCGTATCTGTGCGAATGTATGTGCAGCCACACCGCGACAATCGCCAGTTCGGTCACTCTTGCGCATATGGTAGCCAGTGCAGCACCCTTCACGCCCATGGCTGGCAGACCGAACTTGCCAAAAATCAGCAGCCAGTTGAGGACTACATTCACCACGACGGCGACAAGTCCCGCCTTCATGGGAACCACCGTCTGCCCCACCTCGCGCAGCGTGCTGACATAAACCTGACACACTCCGAAGGGAATAATGCTCCACATGACGACGCGCATATAATCCATCCCGTATTGCATGGTAAGTCCGACATCGCTGACGTTTTCGCTGTGAATGAATAGATTGATCAGGTTGCTGCCGAAGGACACAAGGGTCAGTATCGCGCCTGTAACCACCACCGCTCCGATGCACAGCTTGAAGCGGAATGTGTATTTAATGCCCTTTTCGTCGCCGTTTCCGTAGAACTGAGCGGTGAATATTCCCGCTCCTGCCATAGCGCCAAAAAGAGCAAGGTAGGGTATCAGGTTGATCTGATTGACAATGGAGACGCCGTTCATCTGATGGGTGCCAAGCTGTCCCACCATCAGATTGTCCAGCATATTGACAAAATTGGTGATTCCGTTCTGAATGGCTATCGGCATGGCGATCATCAGAAATTTCTTCAGAAAGCTCCTATTGCCAAGATATGATTTAACGGTACTGTTCATCCGTTCATCTCCGATCGGGAAAAATGAAAAGAAAACACCTGCCGTCATACGGCGACAGATGTTTTCAGGAATATTTACTGAGGAGCTAAACCCCATTAACGAATTATTCGCCAAGCGGTATGCCGTTAGCGTCAACATTGATGGAACCAGCAAGGATCATAATGCCCTCGATCAGTCCCCAGATTGATCCCAAGCCGCAGGTGATAAGCGAAACAACTATCTGGATGACCGCTTTGCCGGAAAAACCGAGATAGAAATTATGTACGCCTAAACCGCCGAGGAAAATGCCCAGAAGACCCGCAACCAATTTCGACTTCTGCTGACCCATCATGTTGGGATTGTAGACCGGTGCACCTGTCTGGTAAGGCTGCTGGTAGGGCTGCTGGTATGCTTGCTGCTGGTAAGGCTGCTGCTGGTATGCCTGCTGCTGGTATGCCTGCTGCTGATAAGGCTGCTGCTGGTATGCCTGCTGCTGATAAGGCTGCTGCTGGTATGCCTGCTGCTGATAAGGCTGCTGCTGGTATGCCTGCTGCTGGTATGCTTGCTGCTGATAAGGCTGCTGCTGGTATGCCTGCTGCTGGTATGCCTGCTGCTGATATGCCGGTTGTGCTTCAGGCTGCTGGAAAACCGGCTGCGCTTCAGGCTGCTGTGCTTCGGGCTGAACCTGGACTTCAGGCTCTGGGTTAGCAGTTGCGGTTTCTTCGGAAACCGGCTCGACAGGAGTGCCGCATGAAGGACAAATCGTCATATAATCGCCGAAGACATTGCCGCAATTCTTGCACGTTACATCCATAATAACACCTCATTAGTAATAATAGAATAATATACAAAATACGCCGCATAAAAGCAACTATAGCTACATGCGGCGTAAACTGTTAAAATATATACAGCCGCAAAAAAAACGCTGACCGTAACAAAAAGAATTACATTGTAAAATAGTTACACAGGTAACTTAGTTACATAGTAAACCGGATTACATAGTAACCTTGCTGGGGTTGATCTTAACGCCCACGCCCATGGTCGAGCTGACGACGCAGGAGCGGATGTACTGACCCTTTGCAGCAGCCGGCTTTGCCTTGTTGACAGCGCCGAGCAGAGCATTGAAGTTCTCAAGCAGCTTATCTGTGCCAAATGAGACCTTGCCGATGGGACAGTGAATGATGTTGGTCTTATCCAGACGGTACTCAATCTTACCGGCCTTGGCTTCCTTGATAGCCTTGGCGATATCAGGGGTAACTGTGCCCGCCTTGGGGTTCGGCATCAAACCGCGGGGACCGAGGATCTTACCGAGACGACCGACCATACCCATCATATCGGGTGTGGTAATGAGCACGTCAAAATCCATCCAGCCCTCAGACTGAATCTTCTGGATATATTCGTTATTGCCGACATAATCCGCACCGGCTGCCTCAGCTGCCTTCAGTGCGTCGCCCTTGCAGATAGCGAGAACCTTCACGCTCTTGCCAATACCGTTGGGAAGCACAATGGCGCCTCTGACCTGCTGGTCTGCGTGACGACCGTCAACGCCTAACTTTACGTGAACCTCGACTGTCTCGTCAAACTTAGCGGTTGCTGTCTTGATAACAAGATCGAGGGCTTCGTTGGAATCGTATAACTTCATACGGTCAACTGCCTTTGCGGCGTCGACATATTTCTTTCCGTGTTTCATTTAGTCAATATCCTCCTGTAATGTGGTAATATCGGAGATTTTCCTCCCACATAGAGCGACTTTATCTCGATGCGAGAATCAGTCCTCTACTGTAATGCCCATGCTGCGGGCCGTGCCGGCGACCATGCTCATAGCAGCCTCGATGGAGCCTGCGTTGAGGTCGGGCATCTTTGTTTCAGCTATCTTTCTGACCTGTTCCTTGGTGATCTTGGCAACCTTGGTCTTGTTAGGTGTGCCGGAACCGCTCTCAATGCCGCAAGCCTTCTTGATGAGGACCGCTGCAGGGGGAGTCTTGGTTACGAATGTGAAGGAACGGTCTGCATAAACCGTGATAACAACAGGAATAATAAGACCCACATCGTTCTTTGTGCGTTCATTGAAGTCCTTGGTGAACTGCATGATGTTCACGCCGTGCTGACCAAGGGCAGGACCAACAGGGGGAGCGGGTGTTGCCTTGCCTGCCGGAATCTGAAGTTTAATGTAACCTGT
>ONID01000041.1 GCA_900317765.1 uncultured Eubacteriales bacterium
GAAGCCATGTGCGGCGGCAGTCATCAGGGCATCGCCGCGCTCACGGCAGTACACGAGTACGCCGCAATCGACGACATCTTCGCCCTTGCCGAAAGCCGGGGAGAAGCTCCCTTTGTCATCCTCTGCGACGGCATAGAAGACCCCCACAATTTAGGCGCGATTATACGCACGGCGGAAGCCGCCGGCGCGCACGGGGTCATCATTCCCAAGCGCCGCGCCGTCGGATTGACATGGGCGGTGGGCAAGGCGTCCGCCGGTGCGCTGGAATACATGCCGGTTGCGAGAGTGGCGAACCTTTCCGCCTGCATCGACGACCTGAAAAAACGCGGACTCTGGATCTACTGCGCCGACGGCGTCAGCCGTCTCGTGCGCGAGAAGTGCGACGGCGTGCTTTCGCTTCCCATGAGGGGCAGTATCAATTCCCTCAACGCCTCGGTAGCCTGCGCCATCGTGATCTATGAAATCACCCGCCAGCGCGGCGGCATTCACGCATACAATCAGTGATCAGTGGTTAGTGGGTAGTGGTTAGTGAGGAGTGGGAAGTAATACGGCTAACGGCTAACGGCTAATCAGAAGGGAGAGAAAAAAATGGCAGAGGAATTCAGAAAACCTTTTGAAAATCCATATGTGGACAGCGGGTCCGATGAAGCTCGTTTTTCAACCTTTGTCACAATGGATGAGGCGCACGAGCGTTGGAACAACGGCACATGGCACGGCAAAAAAACGAATTTTGAGCTTGATCCCTCCATGTTTGACGACGACCGCGGTGTTGCTGCCGGCACAGACGGCAAGGACGCAACCAAGCCGAAGGAAAACCGCTTTGCCTTTGACCTCAAAAAGGATATTATTGACGCCGATCAGCTGACGTCACGCCTGGACGAAAACGCCTACACCGGCAATTACCGCCCGGTCGGCAGCATAGGAAGCACGCTTTCCAACCTTACACTCGACAGACTGAAATATAACGCTCTCGCAGACATCAAGGAGGAGCTTCCGGAAGATCTTTCCTATCTCTACGGCGACAGCGAAAACTCCCGCTTTAAAAAGCGGGAAGTAAAGCTCCGTTCCTTCAGCCGTCTGAATACGCCCGTCGACACACGCCGCGCGGAAGTGGAAAAAATGCTTCCCGCCGAAAACAAGGAATCTCCGGAAGACATCATGACGGATATTCGCAAACACCGCGACATCGAGGACGCGAAGTCCGGCATCGACAGCCAGGCAAAAAAGAAATACGCGCGCCGCGGCATTTACGACGTGCGCAGCGCCGACGGTTCGGCAGAGGATTTTTACACGGCGGAGGATACGTATGACATCGAAGGCATAACCGAACGCGGAAGCTGGCGCGCGGAAATCCCCGAGCAGGACGGTCTGGTGCCTGATTCCAGAGAAATGCCGTATTTCGGGCGATACAGCCGCAAGTGGAGCGAAATAAATGAGATGGAGCCCTCCCGTGACGATTTAGTCATGCACACCATCGACACCATCTATGACGACGTGCCGCAGGAAGACAGCGGAAGATTTCACTCCAAGAACGGCAGCAGGGAATACTACGTAGATGACGCTGATTTTGACCCGCGCAACAGGTACCGCCGCATGGAAAAATCCCGCCGCAAGCTCAGCGCGGGAAAAAACGTACTGGGCGAAAGCATCATGTCGGGTGAATTCAACAACCCTTATGTGCAGATCAGCAACCAGCGGCTGAGAGATATCATTAATCACGATATGCGGGGACCGGGACATGTGACCGCCCCCGAAGGACTGACCGATCCCGCGCTCATGTATGAATGGAACATGGGCTACAGCCGCATCAATTCAAAAGAAAGCAACTACACGGAATGGCTCGAAGAACAAAGCCGACTGGCAGACCTCGCGGAACAGTCACGCTACCGCGGCAGTCATCGCGCCGGACGTCCGGGCGCCTATATACAGCGTGAGAAGCCCTACGGCAGTGAACGCAGGTATCCCCGCGGAGAATACACGGAGCACCAGCGGCAGCGCCGTGACATGGAGGAGCAGCTTCGACGCGCCACCGAACAGGGAATAGCCGACGGCAGAGAGATCGTGCGACTTCAGCAGAAGGCGAGGCGTGAAGCGGAGCAGGAGAAGGCACGCCGCCGTGAAGAGGAACGCCGCCATGCCTATGAGCAGCAGCGTCTCGCATACGAACGCCAGATGAAGGCATACCGCCGTCAGCAGGAACAGATGATGCGTCAGTCACAGAACAGAGCGCAAAACAACGCAGGTTCCGCGCAGTCGCGGCAGCAGAATACACCGCCCAAACCCAAGTTCGGACCGCTTGGATTCTACACGCCCAAGCAGAATTCCGACAGCGGACACGGAGCAGCACATCAGGGACAGCGACGCAGATGATTTTCTGTCCTTATGTTATGATCAATTGTTAGGAACTGTGCATAATTTAATCCGTCATTAGTTACCAAAAAGCATAGTATCCTTCGTCTTTCTGACGAGTTAAAATGTATTAATTATTTCTGCACAGTTACTTAAATCCATTACCGCAAACGGAGGATTACCATGGGATTTGAAGACGATTTCGACTACAACGACGATTTTGAAACCGATATAGCAGACCCGGACCACATGGACGGCGGCGAACAGCCCAAGAAGCTCAGCCGCAAAGAACTGCGGGAAGCCAAAAAGAGAAATGCCGAAAAAACAGCCGACCTTCCCAGACACAAAAAAGGATTATTCGGCAAACGGGAACGTCTGGACGACAACGACGAATCCCTGACCGAAGATCATATTTTCGATCCGACCCGTTCCACCATGATTTCAACGCCGCGAGACCGCAGCACACGGGAAAGAGAAAACGCTCCCATAAGAAGCAGGGATTCAGAATTTTCATACCTGTTCGATCCGATAGACGACAACGAGAGCGAGGACGATGTATATCCGGAAAAATCGATCTACTCCGACTCCAACGCCGCCAGGGATCTGCTTGCGGGACTTTCTTACGACGGCTCCAAGGACAATGAGGCAGAGGACTTCGAGAAGTATTTCGATGAACACTCCAAGCCACCGGAATCAAAATTTTCCTTCAGAAAGAAAAAGCACCAGGAAGAGCTGCCGCCGGAGCCGGAAATCATCCCGGAAGAACCCGAACCGCCAAAACCGGCGCCTGTCAAGGTGGTTCCAAAGAAGGCAGAACCTCCGGAGGAAGAAGTGGATTCATATCTTCCCGATCTGCGACCGGGTTCCGTATTTGCCCCTCAGCCGGAGCCGGAACCGGTACCGGAACAACGAAACGACCCGCCCCTTCCGCCGCTTCCAAAGCCGACGGAAAACCGCCGGTTCCGCAATAATCACGACGATTTCCACAACGATTTCCATGACGATTTCGACGACTTTGACGATTACGGTAAATATGACCGAGATGAGGACGACTATTATATGAACCACGATCAGGATAAAACAAATCAGGATTACGTACCATATGGCGGAATGTACCCGTCATATCCTATGGCTCCCATGAACCAGGTGATGCCATACCCTGTAGTCATTCCCAATGGAGGGCAGAACCAGTCTGGCAATATGCCGATACAGACCATTCCTATCCCCTATCCCATGCCCATGCCAATGCCGATGTACGGACAGTACCCGCAGTATCCGCCTCAGTATCCTCAATATCCCCCCCAATACCCGCCCTATCCGCCTCAGGAGCCTTACGGCAGATACCGCGACGACAGAAATGATTCCTATGACGAGCGCAGTGAACCACCGCGCGGCAGACGCAGATTCAATGGTCACCGCCGCGAGGATGACCGCAGATACAATGACGACAGACGTGATTCCCGCCGCGACAGTCGCTATGAAGATCGCAGAAACGACCGTTATGACGACCGTTATGACGACCGCTACGATGACCGCTATGACGACCGTTACGACGACCGCTACGATGACCGTTACGATGATCGCTACAGCAATCGTTACGACAACCGCTATGACGACCGCTACAACAGTCGTTATGACGACCGCAGGGAAAGAAGAACCGACGGTCGCAGGAACGAAGACTATTACAGCCGGGATGATTCACGCAGGACAGTTCCGCAGCCACCCTATGAACCGCCCTATCGCAGTCAGCCCGATCTTCCGGCTGAACCGCCCCGACAGACAACCGTTCCGGAGCCGATAGCGCCGATTTATACCCCGCAGCCTGCCCCCGAGCCGGTTCAGACTGCCGCTCCGGAGCCGGAGAAGCCGAAATACACTCCCTCTCCCTTCTCAAACATTGACTTTACTTTCAACAAGCACGACAATGAACAGAAGCACGCCGAACCGCCTGTTGAAGACAAATCGTCATTCAGCAGCGGATTGGAAAACAAGCCGGACAGCAATTCACTCGGAAACGACGGTTTTGACGACAACGCCTTCGGAAACGACGGTTTTGACGACAACGCCTTCGGTAACGACGGTTTTGACGACAACTCCTTCGGTAATGACGGTTTTGACGACAACTCCTTCGTTAACGACGGTTTTGACGACAACTCCTTCGTTAACGACGGTTTTGACGACAGCTCACTCGATACAGGCGATTTCGGCGACATCTCTATTGATAATGACAACAAATCCGACAGAGAAGAAGACGACGACTTCGGTCTTGGCTTCGGCAACAAATCAATCTCCTCCGACCGTCCTTCCGTTTTCGCTAACGAGAGCGGCAAATCGTCCGGCGGCAGATTCAAAAAAAGAAAGTAACCCTCATCCCATAGGAGGTTTATTCCGTTGAATTATAACGATGAAAGCGTACACATTGGCGCGAGACGGCGAAAGCCGCATTCTGAAAACATCTCGCATGTCATTGAGGCAATGCCTTTTCCAAGCTCATGGAATATGCGTCAGCCTCCGGCATCGGGCGAAGGGAATCTCAGACTCGTCAAGGGCGTCATACGCTTTGTAAAACTCGACATTTCAGTTGCCGACAGGCTGATACCGGAGCAGCCGGAATATGAACCGGAGATTTCCCCCGTCGATTTTGACCCTGCCGACCGCATACTCAAAGGAGACCAGAAGCGCAATATACGCAGCCGCGAAAGCAGTGTCGATCTCTTTGACCTTGAAAAGCGCATCAAAGCCGACCGCTATATCAACAGCGGAAGATTTGCGAACGATGAAGACAGAAAGCTGGCCTCCATTAAATACCGGAACAAGCTGGAAGAAGAAAAGATACGCTCCGATCTCAGCCGAACCATCAAGCGCCTGAAATTCAATCTGTTTGAAATCACCGTCATCACATTCTTTCTGGTAATCATCGACCTGCTGCCGAGTTTCGGCATATCGCTGCCCGGCATTTTCACCAATAAAGGGTTTACCATCCTCTATCCCGTCATTTCTCTGATAGGACTGGTATTCACAGCATTGGTGTCATTCAGGGATATAAAATCGGGGATAAAAAGCCTGTTTAAAAGAAACTTCAGCACCCTCACGGCGATTTCAACGGCGATAATGGCAGAACTGCTGCACATTATCTACATTCTGGCGTCCGCCTATTTCACACAGAAGCCGGTTCACGGCACATTCGCCTCTCCCATCTGTCTGGCGATGCTCATATACACTGTCAACCGCCTGCTCCATACCTCACGCATTTACCGAGGATTTACCTATATATCCAAAAAAGGAATACACAGCGAGGTCATGCTCGCCGATGACAGCCCGATAGCCGCCGATCTGAGACACGCATCGGGCAGCCGCAGCGCCAAAATAGCCTATGTGGTGCGCACCAGGCATCTATCAAATTACTTTTCAAACGCATGCCGTGAGGACAAATGCTCCATTATGATGGCAGGTGTTTATCCGGCGGTTCTCATTGTATCCGTGATTGCAGCTGCCGTCGCAGCCGTCAGAGGGGCATTCACAGAAAGCGACCCGATCAATGTGGCATTCTCAGCGCTTTGCGCGGCACTTGTCACCGGCATACCCATTACAGGGCTGCTCAGTCTTGAGGTACCGCTTACCCGTCTCGCGGGACGTTTGCGCCGGGTCGGCGCTTTGCTCACCGGGTGGAATGCCGTGGACAAATTCGGCGATACCGACGCGTTTGCCATTAACACCACCGATCTCTTTCCCAGAGGAAGCATACGCGTCCGCAAAAGCTTTGCCATCAACGACATGGAAATCGAGGAAATCACATCCATCGCCGCATCGGTGCTCATTGACTCGGGCGGTGCGCTCGCGGAGGTTTTCGGCGAACTGATACGGGACGATGCGAGACTGAGACAGCGTGTGGACAGCATTACATATGAAACCGAATTGGGCATCTCCGCATGGGTCAAGGATAAAAAGGTACTTGTCGGCAACAGAACCATGATGGAGCTTCACCGCGTGCTGATCCCCGGCGGAGGACTTGCCCGTCTTGACGAATTTGAATCCATGCGGAAAAACGACTGCTTCCAGATGCTGTATGTCGCCGTCAATAACCGCCTGATGGGCGTTTACATGCTGGAATACAAGGCGCAGATGGCAGCGCGCAACGCCTTGCTGCAATTCATAGATAACGGCACGGGCATTATGATATACACCTGTGACGCCAATATCAACATCCAGCTGATCAAATCGGTCTTTGGCATTCCGCCGAGATTCATTTCCATCATGGAAAACGAAGGCAGCAAAGTCTACGATTCAGTGACATACAAGGTCACAAAATCCCAGGATGCTCTCATAGCCACCGACGGCAGTCTCAAAGCTCTCTCCGACGCTGTCAGGGCGGCGGTCGTTCTGAAGGACACCGAGGGCGTGAGCATGATGATACAGGGCATCTGCTTTGCCATGGGCTTTATATTTGTAGCAGGACTGAGCTGCATCAGCCCATACGCGATAGATTCCACGGAAATACTCATCATGCAGATAGTATTTCTGCTTCTCTCTACAGTGTCGATTCTCAAGGCGCTGTGATAACGCTTGCAAAAATTCAATATTGACATTTCGGATCAATAAGGATATAATAATATCCGCATGACCGCATTCAATATTCATAAATCAATGAAGTAAAGGGAGATTGCAAAGTATGGCAAACAACGTAAGGCAATTCAAGCTGACGGCGGAAGGTCTCAAACAGCGCGAGGAAGAACTGGAATACCTCAAATCAGTCAAAAGAAAGGACATAGCCGACAAGATTAAGGTAGCCCTTTCCTTCGGTGACTTGAGTGAAAACAGCGAATATGATGAAGCCAAAAACGAACAGGCACAGGTCGAGAGCAGAATCCTCGAGCTTGAAACCATGCTCAAGAATGTCGAAATCATCGACGAATCCGAGCTTTCCACCGACGTGGTGAAGATCGGCAGCACCGTCAAGCTCCTTGACGTGGAAAGCAACGAGGAAGAGGAATATCAGATCGTAGGTTCCACCGAGGCTGACCCCCTCAGAGGCAGTATTTCGGATGAATGCCCGGTAGGCAGAGCCGTTTTAGGCAAGCATGTAGACGAGCTGGTTGACGTAGAGGCTCCTGGCGGAGTGCTGACATATCAGATCCTGGAGATCAGCGCCTCCAAATAAGCCTTCTCAACACAGCATCACATTTATTATATCATAAGCTGTTGCCTGACCGGGCAGGAATGCCTTCCCGGATTGGCAGCAGCTTTTTGTTATACGGAAAAATCAGATTCATCGGAGGAAAACAAAATGACGGTAATCAGAACAATACTATTTCAGGCGTACATGTGGACAGAACTGCTTTTGCTTATGATCGTCTGGCTGAGGGTGCAGTGGACCAACAAATTCTGGCCCCGTGAAAAGCGCGACGCCCTTGTGGACAAGATTGTGCGCAACTGGGCAAAGCGGCTGCTCTTTATGGCGGGAGCCAAGGTAACCGTCACAGGCAAGGAAAACATCCCCGAAGGACGCACATGTGTATTTGCAAGCAATCACCAGAGCTTCTTTGATATACTTGTATTGCTGGCACATCTCGACAAACCGCATGCCATTCTCTCCAAAGCGAGCATAGGCAAGGTTCCGCTCATCCGCCTGTGGATGAAGGAAATTCACTGCGTCTACGTTGACCGAGCCGACATGAAAGCAGGCATCGAAGCCATCAATAAGATGATTGAGGTTATCAACAACGGCTATTCCGCGATCATCTTCCCCGAAGGCACACGAAGCAAGACCGGCGAAGTGGGCGAATTCAAAGGCGGCGCCTTCAAGGTGGCTCAGAAGACCGGTGCGCCTGTCATCCCGGTTGCCCTCGACGGCACAGGCGCCCTTTTCGAGCGCAACCACTACTGGATCAAACCGGGCAAGGTGAACCTGGCTATTTTGCCTCCCATCGAAACAGAGGGCATGGGACGCACGGAATTCAAGGAGCTTCCCGCAAAAACACAGCAGCTTGTGACCGAAGCAGTGACAGCATTCACAGAATAATATCAATACTTCAATTATTTCCGTAAATAGTATTTGACGGACAGCCAATTGTATGATACTATATCTCTGTAATTAAATAATAATGGAGGTATTGACATGAGCGATGATACAAACAGCAAAATCACCTTCCCATCTGAGGCACTTTCTGACAGTGAACCTGATGAAGAATATCTGCCGCCGATTCGATTGCAGATACCTGACTATGACGAAGAAGAGGACGAGGAAGAATCCGATAACGATGAAACCAGCTACAGATCACAAAGAGTAGCTGTTGCAGCTTTCAACACGAGATCGGAAAATCAGGAACTGAGAAACAAAATGGCAGCCGACGCGCTCAGCGAGGAAAAGGCACGCCGACGCGCCGCGTCACTCAGCGGTACCAAAAGAATAATGCTTTCCTTCGCAGTGGGAATAGTGGTGCTCTTGTCGCTCTGGCTTTTTGTTCAATCCCGCACACATCAAAAAAACGATGCGGATAACCATAAAATCCACTTCTATTATTCCGTCACAAATGAAAACACAATCAAAATCACCGCTGCTGACAGCCTCAATGTCAACTATGTGGATGTTCCCAGCAAAATGAACGGTAAAGATGTAACCTGTATCAGTGCAAACGCCTTTGCAGGACATACCGATATGGAAACCATCGTCCTTCCCGATACGATTAACGAGATTGGATACAACGCATTTTATGACTGTGAATCGCTCGTGGACGTCACGCTGCCGGACAGCGTCACTATTCTGAGCTACTGCGCGTTCAGAGGCTGCAAATCATTAAAAAGCGTTCGTCTTTCAAATAATCTGAAGGAAATAGAATTCGGACTGTTCGGAGAATGCTTTAAACTGGAAAGCATCGATATTCCGCGCGGAGTAACCACTCTTCAACACGGTGCCTTCCAAAAATGTACCGGACTGAAAACAATAACCCTTCCCGACACCATTGAGAAACTCGAATACGACTTGTTCCGCGACTGTAAATCGTTAGAGACCATCCAGCTTCCCGACAGTGTGAAGGAGATTGGCGGCAGCGCTTTCTCGGGATGCACTTCACTGAAAAGCATCACGATTCCGAAAAACACAACCAAGCTCATGCTTTTTACATTTACCGACTGCACTTCACTCCAGGAAGTGCACATACACGAAGGTGTGACAGTGATCTCGGACAGCGCATTTAAAAACTGTTCCAACCTTACTATTTACGGCAAAGCAGGTTCCTATGCGGAACAATACGCACAGCAGTATGACATTCCTTTCGTGGCTGAATAAACTTCGCCCGTATTACTTCAATATAAAAAGCCGGAACCAATTCACTTGGTGCTCCGGCTTTTTATGTAGTTCCTTATTTTTTGGCTCCAAAGAATATCCTTATCTTGAAGCGATGGTCACAGCGCGGACAGCGCACGGTATGCTTTCCCTTCTGCCGCGGCACTCGAAGCATCGCCTTGCACTTGGGACACTTGACGTATTTTTTATCCGGCTCGGGCTTCTGAATATTGCCAAAGCTCATATTCTCAAAGGGATTTGTCACATTGGTGCTGCGGGCTCTGCCGAGCAGGCGCAGAAATGCCTGGTTTTCCCGTCTGCGCATTTCAATATTGCGGGAAAACACGCGGAAAAACGCGTAAATAAACACGATCCATGACAGCACATGAAACACCCTTCCGGTGGTTACACCGGAAAAAGAAAAATGAAGAACCTGGAAGATGATATACACCACAATAAGCGCCCAATAAAGCGCATCAATGCCGTATCGGTTCTGCATAAATAATCTTAATCTGAATAAAAATCTGCCCATGCGTCTTCTCTCCTTTAATTTTGCTGACAGCAGTTCATCAGGCAAAAGCAAAAAAACATGGCTCCGAAAAGAGTGGAGCAATACTGTGCCAGTCCGTTGACGTCCGTGCCGTTCGCACGCTGCCAGTCGCCGTATTCCACACCGCCCGAGGCTATTTCGGAATAGGCCGCCTGGTATTCCGGATTGCCGGGATCAAGCATGACCGCCTGCCGCGCATAACGCACTGCTGTGATGGTATTGCCGATACCGTAATTGGCAACGGCGCTGAGATAAAACCATTGTGCGCTTCGCACCGTCACCCGACTGAGAAGCGAAAGCGCGTCTGCAAATTGTCCCCGTTCGATGTATGTTTTTGCGTCGGTCAGCCTGTCCGCGTCTTCGCGTGAATAATTTGCTCTGCTTCCTGTGCTTTCCGTTCGATATGTACTGTTCCCGTATTGGCCGTATGAATCAGACGTTACGTTTCCGCTTTTGATCGCCTCATACGCGGCATTGATCTCGCTCATCTTCTTTTCGGCTGATTTGTTGCCCGGATTCAAATCGGGGTGATATTTCTTGGCAAGCTTGCGGTATGCTTTTGTCACTTCTTCCTTTGAAGCACCGGGAGACACGCCCAGCACATCATACGGACTTTTTGCCATTATGACTGTCATTCTCCTTTTTTTCCCGTTTTCTTTTCTGAATGGCGTACTTCTGCCACACGCCCGCGGTCAGTATGTTGTCGGTTATCTCCTTGTCGGCTGAAAGCGGCAGCTTTTTGTAGCAGCGCATGAAATCTCCTCCCATCACCTGCAGCGTATGGAAGATTTCATCCGACGGTGTTCCGATAAGACAATTGTATCTTTCGTGTCGCAAATCGCTCTGCAAATCGGTCGCCGCGTCCATCACATAGATGAATCTGCCCAGCGTACGTCCGAATGCCCTCAGTTCCTGCTCATACCCGATGCCGTCCTCCATGACAAACAGCTCCCCCATAAGCCTTCCGAAGCAGTTGGCAGGCAGATCGGGATTGCATTCACCGTCCTGCTCCAGCTCACCGAGATTTTCCAGACAGGTGGATATCGCCTGCGCCTGTCGGGGATATTTTGCCTCTAATTCCCTGCACTTGGAGGCAAATGCCGAAGCGGCTGCGAGTGCCGCGGGATTCTTGTCATCGCGCCAGTCATCGAGCAGCTTGTAGTATCCGAGGATCACATTCATGTCGGCTGAATAATCACTTGCCGCCGTGCGGATTTCAAGGTGTTTTTTGAGAAGATGAGCAGCACAGGTGCATTCGTCGGTTGTCTCCGGCAGACGGTGCACCGATGAAAGCAGCATTGCCAAAAATGCCATATCGTAATGGAGCAGCAGACGGGAGGACTGACCGCAAACCTTGCCGAGAGAACGGCAGAGCCCGCAGTACCAGCCGCGATAGCGTATTTTATTCTCCTCGCTGAGAAGCCCGGAAGCTGCTGTGACAAAGCCGAACATTCAGGTTTCATTCCCTTCACTTCATAATAATCCTATTCTATTATTATAAACCCAATATAAAATATTGTCAATTTTTATTTTTTTAATTGATGTTATCTATGTGATGGCAATTCCATTACTCTCACGTAATACTCCACTGTGAGCACGAGCGAAGGCGTGGCTTCAAGAATTTCACGTTTCTCCGGCTTAATCCGCATGGTGTGAGGCGTCATGCGCAGCAGATCGGCAAGCTGACTGCCGCCCAGCGTCATGCGGAACCGCTTCAGTTCGCAGCCGACTTCCTTCAGAAAGCCGTTCAGAGGCTTGGGGCGTTTGTGCTGCTCGAATACGTCGTCATAGATGATCTGCTTCAGTTCCATGAGATGCTCTGTCCCGGAGGTCACCTCCACAACCCTTCCTCCCGGACGCAGAACACGGGCGAATTCCTCTTCGCAAAGCAGCGAAAACACAGCCGTGACCGCATCCGCAGTGTTGTCCGCAACGGGCAGATGAGAGGCTGTAGCGGTTATCCAGCTTATTTCCTTTGTGCGGGAGGCAGCCATCTTCACGGCTGCTTTGGAAATATCCGCGCCGACAATGCGGGCACCCGGAAAACGACGCAGAAATTCCGCAGTGTAATACCCTTCTCCGCAGCCGACATCGACGATCTCCGAAACTCCGCCGGGAATCTCGCCGAGCGCATTCACAATATCAGCGCATATCGGGGAATAGTACCCGCTGTTGAGGAAATTCCTTCTCGACAGAAGCATTTCGGGGGTGTCGCCCGGCACCAGGGAATGCTTCTGCTGGACCGGCAGAAGATTGACATATCCCTGCCGCGCTATATCATAGGTATGGTTATCCGGGCAGACCAGAGACCCGCTTTGCTGATGAAGTGACTGACCGCAAAGCGGACAGATCAAAGAACTACAGTTGAATTGTATCATGGTACATCATTCCGAACAGTTTATGATTTGTTTTAAATAATTATACCATCATTTTATGAAAAAAACAACATCCGAAAAACCACCCCGACATCGATTTTTCTTCCTACAGAATAGGAGGGGGCGTAAGAATTTTATTAATAAAAATATCGCTAAATAATCACTCACATTGTTTATAATAAGTTTATATTGGAAAACTATAATAGACATTGTTAAGTATGCTGACAATGCTGTAAAAAACTGAAAAAGGCTGTGGGAAAATATGCTGAAATTATCCGACATTGTAAAGACCTACTCAAGCGGAAACACCAAGGTGACAGCCCTCAACGGCATAAATATCGAATTCCGGGAGAATGAGTTTGTTTCGATACTCGGCCCTTCCGGCTGCGGAAAAACCACTATGCTCAATATCATCGGCGGTCTGGACAGATACGACAGCGGCGATCTGAGCATCAATCAGAAATCCACCAAAAAATTCAGGGACAGCGACTGGGACTCCTATCGCAATCACTCCATCGGCTTCGTCTTTCAGAATTACAACCTCATCCCGCATCAGACGGTGCTGTCCAATGTGGAACTGGCGCTAACGCTTTCCGGCGTTTCCAAATCCGAGCGACGCAAGCGCGCCAAGGAAGTGCTGGAAAAAGTGGGACTGGGCGATCAGATCCGCAAAAAGCCCAATCAGATGTCCGGCGGTCAGATGCAGCGGGTTGCCATTGCCCGTGCTCTGGTCAACAATCCCGAGATACTCCTCGCCGATGAACCGACCGGCGCCCTTGATTCCGCCACCAGCGTGCAGATCATGGAATTGCTCAAGGAAATAGCCAAGGAAAAGTTAGTCATCATGGTTACGCACAATCCCGACCTTGCCGAGCAGTATTCCTCACGTATTGTCAGGCTGCTCGACGGCAAAATCACCGATGATTCCAATCCCTATCATCCCGGTGAATACACAGCCGCTACTACAGACACCGGCGAAAAAGGCAAAAAGAAAAAGAAGAAAAAAACGTCCATGTCCATGTTTACCGCCTTTTCGCTCTCGCTCAACAACCTGATGACCAAAAAAGGACGCACTATTCTGACTGCGTTTGCGGGCAGTATAGGCATTATCGGCATTGCGCTGATCTTGTCGCTCTCCAACGGTTTTCAGCTCTACATCGACAAGGTACAGGAGGACACGCTGTCCTCTTACCCGCTGACCATTCAGAAGGAATCTGTGGACATCGGCACCATGATTGCCACTCTTCAGGAAGAAAGGTCTTCCGACGCCGATCACGACAAGGACAAGGTCTATTCCTCCACCGTCATGGCAGATCTCATGAACACCATGATCACCGAGGCAAAAACCAACAATTTAGCTGAGTTTAAAAAATTCATTGAGCAGGACGCAACCGGCAAGACAATGAAGAACTTCACCAGCGCCATACAGTATGCCTACAACGCTCCCCTCAATGTCTTCAACGCTGACACCTCCAACGGCGTGGTACAGGTCAATCCCAGCAAGGTTCTTGAAAAAATGATGCCCGCGCAGGCTTCGGGATCCTCCTCCCTCTTCACACAGAATTCCGACAATTTCTGGAGCGAACTGCTTCAGAACCAGGCGCTGCTGGACTCCCAGTACGATATTCTCGCAGGCAGATGGCCGCAGGCTTTCAACGAGGTGGTCATTGCCGTCACCAAAAAGAACGAAATCAGCGACGTCGAGCTTTATTCCCTCGGTCTGAAGGATCAGAAGGAAGTCGATGAAAGCATGAGGAAGATTATGTCCGGTGAACCTGCCGACATTCAGCAGCTTTCCTTCACATACGACGAACTGCTCGACCTGAAATTCAAGCTGCTTCTCAGCAGCGAACTGTACGCCAAGGATCCCATAACAGGCAGCTATAAAGATCTGCGGGATGACGAAATATTGCTCAAGAAAGCGGTGGACGGAGGCATTGACATCAAGGTAGTCGGCATAGTCCGACCCAATCCCGACGCGGCTTCCGCCTCCATCACAGGCGTCATCGGCTACACCCACGAGCTGATGGAATACGTGATCAAGCAGACCGAGCAAAGCGAACTTGTCAAGGCGCAAAAAGCCGACACCAAAACCGACGTGTTTACCGGTCTGCCCTTTGAAAACGAAGCACAACAGCAGGAGCAGCCCGATTTCAGCACAATGACGCCCGATCAGATGGCGCAGTACCAGCAGGAAGCAGAACAGAAACAGCAGAAAATGCAGGAATATATTGCCACTCTGCCGGAGGAAACGCAGCAATATCTTTCGACGCTCAGCGAGCAGGAACGTGCCGCGCTGATCGCGGGATATATTGAACAGGCACAGCCAAAGACAACCTATGAGGAAAATCTCGTAAAGTTAGGGGTTGCCGACCTCGACGATCCGAGTGTCATCAGGCTTTACCCCATCGACTTTGAATCAAAGGAAAACATGGAACAGCTCATCAAAGACTACAACGAAGGCAAGTCCGAAGAAGAACAGATCACCTATTCCGACATCGTGGGCATTATGATGAGTTCGATTTCCTCCATCATCAACATGATCTCCTATGTTCTCATCGCCTTTGTCTCCATCTCGCTGGTTGTTTCCTCCATCATGATAGGCATTATCACCTATATATCCGTGCTGGAACGCACCAAGGAGATAGGCATTCTCCGCTCCATCGGCGCATCCAAGAAGGATATATCCAGGGTATTCAACGCCGAGACGCTTATCATTGGCTTTGTCGCCGGTGCGCTGGGAATCGGCACGACGCTGCTGCTCAACCTGCCTGTCAACGCGCTCATCAAATCGCTGTCAGGTATTTCCAACGTATCCCGGCTGCCGCTCAACGGAGCCATCATACTGGTCATCATCAGCATGACGCTGACACTGATCGCGGGACTCATTCCGTCAGGACTGGCCGCCAAGAAGGACCCTGTTGTGGCGCTGAGAACCGAATAATTCCGACTGCAAGAAGTGTAATTCCGATTGTCTGCAAGGCAAAGCAATCAGGAACCGCACAATCTCATAAATAGCCTCACAATTAACTAGGCGATTGTAAAACAAAAAAGAAAAAAGCATAGCGCAGCGCATAATTAGCGAGTCTTTTTCCCAGGCGAGCGTGGGGTGCAGGGCAATGTCATCAACTTAAGAAGAAACCTGCGCCGGGGGCGCTCCTAC
>ONID01000187.1 GCA_900317765.1 uncultured Eubacteriales bacterium
ATCGTCATTCTGGACGAGGCCACAGCCTACACCGACCCGGAAAACGAAGCGGTCATTCAGCGCAGTGTGTCGAAACTCACAGAGGGCAAAACGCTGATCGTTATCGCGCACCGGCTTTCCACGGTCACGTCGGCCGACTGCATTTATGTCATCAAGGACGGCGCTATTGAGGACAGCGGAACACACGAAGAGCTGCTTTCCCGTCACGGACTTTATGAGTCCATGTGGAACGCGCATATGGAGGTGAAAGACCATGCTTAAGGTAATTAAAAAGTTCTTTGCTTTCTGTGGTAAAGAAAACAGACACAAGTTCATCATTTCCGTCTGGCTCAGCGTGTTTCAGGCGGTGTTTGAAGCCCTGAAGATTCCCGCGATTGCGGCAATGATACGCGCGCTGATGCGCGGAAACGTGGAGACGACGGATATTCTGCTTTCGCTGGGGATCATGCTGGTCAGCATCATCGGAGCGGGACTTATCAAAGCAAAGGCCAGCATGCTGCAAACCGAGGGCGGTTATGATACCTGCGCCAGAAAACGGGTGGAAATAGCGGAACATATGCGCTATCTTCCCATGGGCTACTTCAACGCCAACAGCCTCGGGCAGATCACATCGGTCACGACCAATGTGATGGAGAACCTTGAAAATGTGGCGACCAGAGTGGTGATGCTTGTCTGCGAAGGACTGCTCACTACTTCGCTGATCATCGTAATGATCGCCTTCTTTGACTGGCGTATCGCCCTTGTACTGCTTGCCGGATTCGCGCTGTTTCTTCTTGCCAACAGCCGTTTGCAGGTCGCTGCCGGAAAGCTGGCGGGAACCAAAATCAGCGCCGACGAAAAGCTCGTGGAAAAGGTGCTGGAGTATCTGCAGGGAAAGCTACATTGCAAAACTCACCGGCGTGGCGATGGTGGCGTGCTCCTGTGCCTTCTATTGCGGCGGCAGTATGGACGCCCTGACCGCTGTCGTGATAGTGATTTCTTCCTTCATCATCTATGCCAGTCTTGAAACCGCCGGAAACTACTCGTCGCTGCTTCGTGTGGTAGACGTCAGCGTAGACCGGGCGCAGGAGATTCTGGACACACCGCAGATGGACATCTCCGGCGAGGTCATTTCTCCTGAAACAAAGGATATTACCGCGCAGGATATTACGTTTTCCTATGAGAAGCGCAATGTGATCGACGGTATTTCACTGCATATCCCCGAAAAGACCACCACCGCCATCGTCGGCCCCTCCGGCGGCGGAAAGACGACGCTGGTCAACCTGCTTGCAAGGTTCTGGGACGTCAGCCGCGGCACGGTTTCACTCGGCGGTCGGAACGTGAAGGCGTACGATATGGATTCTCTGATGTCTAATTACAGCTTTGTGTTCCAGAGCGTCTATCTGTTCCATGATACGATAGCCAATAATATTCGCTTCGGACAGCCGGACGCGCCGATGGAGGATGTGATTGCCGCCGCAAAAAAAGCCTGCTGCCATGAATTCATCTCCGCGCTTCCCGACGGATACGACACGGTGGTAGGCGAAGGTGGCGCAAGTCTGTCAGGCGGCGAAAGACAGCGGATTTCCATTGCCCGCGCCATGATGAAGGACGCGCCTGTGATCTTCCTTGATGAGGCTACGGCGAATGTTGACCCGGAAAATGAAAACGAACTGATGAAAGCCATTCAGGCACTGACAGCGGAAAAGACCGTCATTATGATTGCCCATCGGCTTAAGACAGTGGAACACGCCGATCAGATTCTTGTGGTAGACCACGGCAGAATCGTTCAGCAGGGAACACACGCCAGCCTGATGGAGCAGGACGGCATTTACAAGGACTTTATCGGTCAGCGGCGTGAGGCAGCCAGCTGGAAGGTAAAACAATAACAGGGAGAAAAAAACGGGAGAAAAAAACATGAAGAAGAAAACATGGGATGCCGAGTGTGTGAAGGAGAATCAGGCATGAAATATCATATTGAAAAGAATACGGTGCAGGAAACGCTGATTATTCCGCTCTTCGGACGGCTGATATGTTCCGAACACTTTCCGGAACTGTTTTCCGACCCCGAAGCAAAGCGCATCTGTGACTCATTGGATTATGACTTTTCCGAGAAACGAAAAAAGATGGAATCTCCTGCCGGATTGTTCGGCGCATTGGAAGTGGCGCAACGGCAGTACGATTTGCGTTGTGAGATAGAAGCATACCTGAAGGAGCATCTGAAAGCCGCTGTTGTCAACCTTGGCTGCGGATTGGACGATACTTTTTCCAAAGTGGACAACGGCACTTGCAGGGGATATAACCTCGACCTGCCGGATGTGATAGACGTCCGGAATGAACTGCTGCTTTTTCGCGGCGGGCGTGTTCTATTATTTCAGGACGGAGGACGTCAGGAAACTGTTCACCGCTATGGGTTCCCGCTTCCCCGGCGCGGTGCTGGTTTTTGATTCCTGCAATAAGCGAGGGGCAAAGATGATGCGGAAAACCTGGCTCAAGGAGGCGGGTATCACGGAGGTGAGCGCATTCTTCTCTCTGGAAAACCCGGACGAATTGAGAAGCTGGAGCAAGGATTTCTCCTCGGTCAGTTCAAAGAGTTATATGCGCGGCTACCGTGACATTTACAAAAATGTCGGACTGTTCCATAAACTAATGATTCACTTTTGCGACAGTCTGGTGAATATGCGCATCGTGCGAATTTCATTTTAACGGATATGTTTGAGGGAGGAATCAAGGGGAAAACAATATTTTTATGCATCTTTTTAAAAAGCATTTTGAAAAACGGGTTGTATTTTTGCCTTATTAATGGGTAGACTCCCACTCGATTATACAGGTTGAATGATTTGATTGCTTCTGTTTCGTTATTTGATTGAGTGCCCAAGCTCATATGCCTGCTGCAATTCCGGTTTGCCTTCGGTATCTCCCGGCTGAGTCACGTAGCCGCATAGAATCTTTCCGAGACTCTTCCACCCGATATGCTTTTCGAGATGGTCGTACCAGTGTTCGCTTTCTTTAAATCCGGCACCTTCAGCCGCCATGATCAGCACGCTGTAGTTAGGATCGCATTCTGCGATAGCGAACAGCCGGTCAAACGTGTTTTTCAGGAATCCGGAAATAAACCAATAATATAGCGGTGAAGCAAGGACAACAATATCCGCCTCTCTGTACAGCGGGTAGATCTGCTCCATATCATCTTTCTGCGTACAGGGATGATCCGCATTCTTGCCGCCTCCCCAACATCCAAGGCATCCGTTGATCTTCATGCGGGACAGATGGAACTCCGTCACTTTATTTCCCGCTTCCTCAGCACCACGCTTGAATGCCGCCGTTAATGCAGAAGTGTTGCCGTTAGGACGGGGGCTTCCGTTCAAAATAATTATATTCCTTGGCATAGTTTAACCTCCTCCTTCACTAAATTCCTGATCAAATCCCACTACCTCACCAATTACAGTATAGCAGGGAATAGCAAATTCCAGACACAAAACATGAAATGCTGTCGAATATCCTCCGCAAATAGGCTTACCTTGGGCATTTCCTCCGCCAAACATAGGAGTGGCTATATCAACATTAGTAAAACCATAAGGGAATTCGCCTTCCAGGAAAACAGATCCGTACGTTAAATGCTCACACATATAGTCATGTATAGCCACCAGCGTATCATATCGGGATTCGGACTTTCTCAAGCCTTTGATCTCTGCCACCGTTTTATCAATGTTGTCATACACCGTGTTCAATTCGTCAAAAGCGCCCTTGTATAACTCTTTAAAGCTTATCACAGTGCTTTTTACCTTACCGTCCTGCACTTCGCATTGACAGCTTGCGTAATTCACTGCATCCGCTTTCGGATTATCATAACGAAAAGCCATGTAAGTAACTGTGCAGAAATAATTAATACATTTTAACTCGTCATAAAGACGAAGGATACTATGCTTTTTGGCAATAAACAAAGGATTAAATTCTGCACAGTTACAGTTCCTAAGCGTCGTTTGCTAATCCGTCTTCGAGTTCATCAACAAAATGCTCCCCATCGCGCTCTCCTTCCGCAGTCCAATAGTAACGCATCACATCCTCGGCAATGGCTCTGTCCAAAGAGGAAAGATCAATTGTCAAGTCGTCTGTGCGGCGCTCTACGATGATATGCTGGTAAAGCGCGTCATAAATCAGCTTTAACTCGTCGGGGAGCTGGCTGCGAAAATGTCCGTCAAAAACTCTTCCGTCTTTGTTTTGTTCCCAAATAAGGTAATAATAATCTTCTTCTGTCAACAGATCTCCCACGATAGATGCTTTTTCCTCAGAAACATCAGAAGAAACCTCGGTAGATTTGCCCTTTCCGCAGCCTGTCAGTATAAACGCGGCGACAAGCGCCAGAGTGAGAATAGCTAACCATTTGTTTTTTTCTGTGAATACATAAGTTCATTTCCTTTCTGTTTCATTTGTTACTATGATTGTAATCAAACTTTTAAAATAAAGTCAATAGCTTTCAATATATTCTTGCTTTTTTATATATATTGCCTACGAATAATGAACAAACTAACTATTACTCATATCAACCTGCTGCACAATTCGTGCAAAGGGCGAAATTCTTGCTTTTTCTTCCTGTAACACCCAAAATCCCCTCGTAACACATTCAGTAACACGCAAAAACCGCAACAATTCCCCATTTTGGGGCGTTCTCCTGCGGCATGGAATACATTCAGTCACACAGTAACACCTCATCCAATCCCCGAACGGCTTTGCCGGTCGGCGTTTACAAGATGTCGGAATTTTTGTTGATTTATGTGAAGTTTTTCCGGAGAATCCTTAGAGCAACCTCCCGAAAACCCGCACATTTGTCTATATTTTGTACCACTGACCTGCTTTGATCAGCTCGGCTTATTTTTCAAACAGCTTCAGCAGAGCCATCTTCTTTTTCCCGGTGCTGCCGGAATACGGATGTTCACGCAAGGGGAGATTGAAATGCGTTCTGCCTTTCAGCACGGTTTGCAGATGTGTGAATTCCCGGAATCCCCATTCTCCGTGATAGGCGCCCATGCCTGAATGTCCCGTGCCGTTGAAGGGAACGCCCTTGACCATCATGTGAATGCAAACTTCGTTGATACAGCCGCCTCCGTACTGCTGGGTTGACATGAATGCTTTTGCCCATTTCATATCGGATGTAAAGACATACATGGCTAGCGGATGCTCCCTTTCGGCAATCATATCGGTGAGTTTATGGATTGCTTCATCATCAAACGGAACAACAGGAAGTATCGGACAAAACAGCTCATGCAGTACGATTTCTTCCTCTGCGCATATCGGATAAATTACAGTCGGCGCAAAACGGCAGGCTTCTTTATTCCCGGTGCCGCCGAAAACCACTCTCTCGCTGTACTGTTCTGTGAGCCTGACACATTTGTCATACACCGCATCGGTGATCAGTCTGGGGTATTCGGGATTGTTTTCCGGGTGGTCGCCGATCTGCCTGATAAATTCTTCTTTCAGAAGTGTCAGAAATTCCTCGGCTATTTCCCTCGCAACCGCTATCTGATTGATATTGATGCATATCTGACCCGCGTTGCACAGCTTGATGAATACGATCTTTCGCGCCGCGTCCTTGAGATTGGCGTCTTTGCGTATTACGCACCAGTTTCCGGTCTCGCCGCCAAGTTCCAGCGCCACGGAGGTGAGATGGCGGGAAGCCGCTTCCATAATATGCCTTGCGACGGCAGGAGAGCCTGTATAGAATATCTTGTCAAATCGTTCGGTCAGACACATATCCGCCACATCGTGACCGCCGTCAATCAATGTCACGTATTCCGCCGGAAAAATCCCCGCTATCAGCTTTTGCAGCGCACGCGTGCTTGCCGCTGATTTGGAGCTTGCTTTAATTACTGCCGTATTTCCTCCGCTGATACTCGCCGCAAGAACGCCAAGCGTCAGGAGAACCGGAAAGTTGAACGGACTGATAATCAGCGATACGCCATAAGGCATTTTATATACCGTTGTGCTGATACTTGGAAAGCACATCAACCCGCTGTAATGCTTTTCTGGCTTTGCCCATCTTTTCAGACCGCGGAGAATTTCGTTGATCTCCACTATCACCGGGCCTATATCGCAGAGATACGCCTCTGTCGGACTTTTCCCGAGATCCTCGTAAAGTGCATTCTGGAGCATCTCAGCATTGTCAATCACCGCCTGTTTCAGCTTCTTGAGCTGTCGGATGCGCCATTTCACATCGAGCGTTTCTCCCGTGCGAAAGAATTCCCTCTGCGCGGATACGATTTCATGTATCTGTTCCTGTGTGTATTCCATTTCCATGATCCTCTCGTTATTATAGAATTATAAGTGTATTCAACGTATATATTATAGACCATATATACGTAATATTACAATATAGTATGTTAGGTAGCTCGTCGGGCTCATAACCCGAAGGTCGTTGGTTCAAATCCAGCTCCCGCAACCACGTATATTTCTCATCAACGCACTTCCGAGGTTTTCGGATGTGCGTTTTTCTTGCCAAAAACAGACTCATGGACAACTTTTTGTCAACAAATAGTAAGAGGTTACGTCCGAGAAAAAAGACGTAACCTCATATTTTTGCGACGTAACCTCATATTTTTGCCTGATTGGTGAGGGGTTTGAGTGTCTGTGATAGAGTGAAGTTACATAGTTACGTTATGAGCAAGAGTATCTATCATTTTTTTATTATGGTGATACGCAAAATACAATAAAAATATATTTGTTCTCTATGTGGAAAAAAGGTAACTTTGTAACTTTAATGAGATAATCGGAAATTTGTGAGTAAACTCCTTGAATTAATGATTAATAATTTACTGTGTATCGAATAACTAAATTGATACCCGATGTATGTTTTTTATAATAACAAATGTCTCGTGAAAAAGCCACCATCATAATCCGAAGGTCGTAGGTTCAAATCCTGCTCCCGCAACCATATTTTTTCAAGAAGTGCCTGATTTACGCCGTTTATGTAAATCGGGCGCTTTTCTTTTTTTGCTCATTGCAATTACTGATAGTATATTTATTGGCGAATACGAGACATTGATATTCCAATTTGTAATATTGAGTTTGATTTTTCTTTTCCTGCGCCGTCAAGTGAAGGCGTGATTATTCGTGTGGTTTTGTTAAGTCGGATGTATTATTTTAGTGAAAAATGTGACAATTTCTGCCTTACGCCCTTTTATACGCCCTATGCAACGGAGCGTAGCAGAATTTTCCGGGGTTTGCAACCCATGTTTGGTGGTGCTACCTGCATTCCGGTGCTATACTGAGCGCAGAAAACAGAAACCAACCGCACAAAAGGAGCCATGCAACATGGAAAACACGAAACACACAGAAAACAAAAACAACGTCGTTCTCTCCGCACGCCATCTGAAAAAGACCTTCCGCAGCGGCGATGTGGAACAAACCGTTATCAACGACCTCGATCTTGACATCCGCCAGGGCGATTTCACCGTGATCATGGGTTCCTCCGGCGCAGGCAAATCCACCCTTATGTATGCCCTTTCCGGTATGGAAAAACCAACTTCCGGAAGCATTACCTTCTGCGGCGAGGACATTGCTTCCAACAATGCCGACAAGTTAGCGGTCTTCCGCAGAAAGCACTGCGGCTTTGTCTTTCAGCAGATTTACCTGCTCGACAAAATGAGTCTGATGGACAACGCGCTGACAGCCGGACTGCTGGTCGGCGGCAAAAAGAAGGAGATTATCCGGCGCGCCGAAGCCTTGTTTGAAAAGGTCAATCTCCCCGAAGTCACATGGCGGAAGCTCCCTTCTCAGATCTCCGGCGGTGAAGCGCAGCGCGCCGGCATTGTCCGCGCCGTCATCAACCGTCCGGAGGTGCTCTTTGCCGACGAACCCACCGGCGCGCTCAATTCGGGCAATTCCGACGCGGTGCTCGATGTGTTCACGGAACTCAACCGCGACGGACAGAGCATTATCATGGTGACGCACGACAAAAAATCCGCCCTCCGCGGCAACCGCATCATCTATCTGCGCGACGGTAAGATTTTCGGAGAATGCGATTTGGGAGAATACATCCCTGACAACACTGAACGCACCGAAAAGCTGAACGCGTTCCTCGCCGAAATGAACTGGTAGTTTTATGTGTCATGAAAATACAACCGGACAGGAGCAATACGTTATGAAACAGATCATCCATCTTTCCCGCTATTTCTTCAAGAAGGACAAAAAGCAGATTATTTCCTTCGGGTTCATTATTCTGATCACGTCGCTCATTCTGCACCTTGCGACCGTGCTGGCGCTGCGAATCGACCCTGCCTATGACAGACAGTCCGAAGCGCAGCACAGTGCGGACATTGACTTGGTAATTTCCAAATATACCGATTCCGACGCGCTGTTGGAAGCGTTCCGCGGTCATTCGTCGGTGGAACAGATAGAAAAGCAGCGCGCTATCCTCCAAAAAGCCGTGATGAAGGATTTTCGCGGCACGGATTTTGAACTGAACCTGATGTTCTACAATTGGGACGATAGCCGCTCCCTTCATCGGCTTTCCTGCCTCGAACGCAGTGAAGAAGCGGTGTCTGGTAAAAATCCGGTCTGTCTGCCGCTTTATATCGCGGAATTCGGGCAATACCCGCTGAATGAAAAATTCACTTTCTCCATTGACGGCAGGGAATTCACCTGCACGGTTGCCGGTGTGGTGCAGGAAATGCAGTACGGCAACGCCAGCGCGGAGATCATGGGCGTATTCCTTCCCGATGACCAATACAGACAGTTAGCGGAGGAATTTCCGGGCAGCGAGGTGGTCAACTACGCGGTGCGTACCGTGGAAGGGGAGGACGTTCAGACAGTGCTTGCCGATCTCCGCAAAACCGCTGAGGAACATCAATCCCCTGTTCTTTTTTCTCTGACAGGCGAGGCAAAGAAGCAATCCCGCATGATGGTGACTAATCTGCTCACGGTGATACTCGCGGCTTTCGCAGTCATCGTGCTGCTCGTGAGCATTTTCCTCTGTCAGTTCCGCATCAAAACCTCCGTCGCAGAAGAAATGGCGCAGATGGGCGTGCTCAAATCGCTGGGCTTTACATCGGGCGGCATTATCAGGGCTATTGTATTGCCCTATACGGTGACAGCGCTGCTTTTCTCGACAATTGGCGCTGCTGGTTCCTACGTGCTGCTTCCCTCGCTGGTCAATGTGTTGGCTTTGCAAGCGGGCTTCCGCTTTGACGTTCCGTTCAGCGCGGCGGCAATGATTCTGACGGTCACTTTGCTCACAGGTATAACGCTGGTATTCACCAGACTGGCGGCGGGCAAGCTCCGCCGACTGCAACCGATCGCCGCTATGCGAGGACTTACGGAAGGCAAGGGCATGAGAAAGAACCG
>ONID01000036.1 GCA_900317765.1 uncultured Eubacteriales bacterium
CCTACAACGTGAGGTATTATATTTATAGTTTTGAACGGAGATAAAATATTTCCGGACAGAACAAAACAATTGTGCGAATTGCCGTGAGGCATTCAAAAAATTTATTATGGAGGGTTTATCCAAATGAAAAAAAGAATTCTCGCACTTTCATTAGCCGCCGCGATGGTAGTCGGCGCACTCGCAAGCTGCAATGGCTCTGAGACACCTGTTTCTTCTCAGGAAGCTGTTGAAGCAAGAGACGTAGCACTCGTACTTTGGGGCTCTGAAGACGATCAGGACTTCCTGAAGGAAGTTTCCGCAACTTTCGCAAACGAGTATGCAGCTTCTCATGAAGACGTTAAGAGCATTGCTGTTGAAGTTAAGATCGTTGGTGAAGGCGACTCTGCTACCGAAGCTCTGAAGGACCTCAATGCTGCAGCTGACGTCTTTGGTGTACCTGGCGACCAGACCGGCGCTCTCGCAGACGCAAAGGCTATTTATGCAATGCCCGCTGATGTTGCAACCCAGATTAAGGAACTCGTTGGCGAAGCAACCGCTGCTAAGACATTCTACAATGGCAATTACTATGGCTTCCCCTATTCTCCGAACACCGCTCAGGCTCTCTATTACAACAAGAACGTCTTCACAGAGGACGATGTTAAGAGCCTCAACACGATGCTCGAGAAGGAAGGCGTAGAGGGCAAAGTTCTCGGTACAGAGACTGGCGCTTTCCATTCCACCAGCTGGTACTTCACCGGCGGCGGAGAACTCTTCACCGGTTCTGACAAGTCCGTCTGCACATTTGATCAGGATTCCGTTGCTGAAGTTCTTGAGTTCGTTCAGAACAACTCTGAGAAGCTGTTCGCAGGCAGCTCTGAAGACGCTGTTAACCTGATTAAGGACGGCGGTCTCGCAGCTTGGCTGGCAGGTTCTTGGGATGCTGGTAAGATGGCCGATGCTTTCGGTGACAACATGGCAGTTGCTATGCTTCCGAAGGTTACCGTTAACGGCACAGAGTATCAGATGAAGTGCTTCGGCGGCGTTAAGTATTATGCTGTCAACGCTGCTTCCAAGGAGCCTGAAGTTGCTATCGCTCTTGCTCAGTATCTCTCCAGCGCTGATGTTCAGCTGAAGAAGTACACTGATTACAAGGCAAAGGGTAAGCTGGCTGTTCCGACCGCTCTTGCTCTTCTTGAGAATGCTACCATCAAGGCAGACCCGGTTGCTACCGCTTACATGCAGCAGGGCGAGTACATCGTCGTTCAGGAACCCGTTATCCCCAATGACTGGTGGGGCGATGCAGAAGCTCTCTACAAGTCCATCTTCAATGGCGAAGTTAAGGGCAAGGATGCCATCAAGGCAGAAATTGCAAAGCATGTTGAATCCTGGAAAGCTATGTAATCGTATTTCTCCTTTTTAACAACATTAAGATTAAGTTCTAGGAAATAAAAGTTATATTATAGCCTGAATACCTTGGACGAATAATCGTTTGTGTGTGTTCAGGCTATAATTAATATAGCTTAAATACGGTAGAAAGAGAGGAAAAAGACGTATGTTTCAGAAAAACGGTGAATCTGAGATCAAGGTACCGGATTCATTCGCAACGAAGTTATCTTTTCTGATTATGGGTTTCGGCAATATTGCGCATAAGCAGATTGTCAAGGGACTGGGCTTTCTTGCTATTGAAATAGGTTTTATTGCCTTTATGGTTATGGGCGGAGTACAAAACCTTATCAATATGTTTACGCTTGGTACAGTTGAAACTCACGATGAGGTTGTCCCAGGCAAAATCCTGCCGGTTCGTGTTTTCGGAGATAACTCAATGCTCTTCCTTCTGTTTGGTGTTTTGACATGCATGATCGTCGCTGCTTTTGTTATGATCTGGCGTGCCAACATCAAGAGCGCAAGACAGGTTCAAGAGCTGGAAGCAAAGGGTAAGAAGATTCCTACGTTTATCGACGATGCGAAGCTGTATCTCGATGAAAGATTCCATATTACTCTTCTCACATTGCCGATCATTGGTATCATGGCGTTTACAGTGCTTCCGCTGATTTACATGATCTGCATTGCGTTCACCAACTACGACAGAAACCATCAGGTACCCGGTAACCTTTTCCATTGGGTAGGCTTATCCAATTTCGGCAACATCCTGCTTGGCGATGAGAGAATGTCCGCGACATTCTTCGGTACATTGATCTGGACTTTGGTCTGGGCTTTCTTTGCAACGTTTACCAACTACTTTGCAGGAATTATTGTCGCTCTGATCATCAATCAGAAGGACGTCAAGTTCAAGAAGCTCTGGAGAAGCATTCTTGTTCTTACGATTGCGATGCCTCAGTTCATTTCCCTGCTGGTTATGAGATGTTTCTTCTCTAACTACGGTGTTGTAAACAGAACCTTGATTAATATGCGCCTTATCGACGGTGTTGATAACGCAATCAAGTTCTTTGATGATCCCACTCTTGCGAAAATTACTGTTATACTGGTCAATATGTGGATCGGTATTCCTCATACCATGCTGATGTCCAGCGGTATTCTGATGAATATTCCGCAGGATCTCTATGAGGCAGCGACTGTTGACGGTGCAAACAAGGTTCAGATGTTCTTCAAGATCACTCTGCCTCAGATCGTGTTCACCACCACTCCTTACCTCATTCAGACCTTCATCGGCAACATCAACAACTTCAACCTGATTTACCTTCTCACCGGCGGCGGCCCGACCAACGCGAAGTATTATTCTGCCGGCGACACGGATCTGCTGGTTACATGGCTGTACAAGCTGACTAAGGATAACCGTGACTACAGCTTGGCGTCGACCATCGGTATCTTGATCTTCATTATTTCTGCTACGTTCTCACTGATTACGTACAGAAATACCAAGTCTTATAAGGAGGAGGACGCTTTCCAATGAGTGCTAACAATCTTACAGCCGTTACTGGCAAAAAGTCAAAGAGCTATGCCGCGCAAAAGAGAACCGCTCTTATTGCAAGCTATGTGTTTCTGATAGTGCTCTCGATCATCTGGATCATCCCGATTCTCTGGGTTGTGTTGACTTCGTTCCGCGCTGAGCCCGGCCAGTTCTCGTCTACCTTCTTCCCGCATGCTTATACCGGTGTTGACGGCAATGTCCAGTTTACCAATGCTGTCTTCACCCTCAAGAACTACAAAGATCTGTTCACCCCCAGAGAGGGCTTCGACTTTATGAAGATGTGGCTCAATACGTTTATTGTAGCTGTCATTTCCTGCATAATCTCCACCTTCTTTGCTCTGGCAACTTCTTACGTTATGTCCAGACTGCGTTTTAAGCTCCGTAAGACCTTCATGAACATTGCTCTTGTTATGGGCATGTTCCCGGGCTTCATGTCTATGATCGCCATCTACTTCATTCTGAAGTCCATCGGCATTCATCAGACGCTTCTCGCCCTTGTTCTGGTCTACTCCGGAAGCTCCGGCCTTGGCTTCTATGTATGTAAGGGCTTCTTCGACACTGTTCCTAAGGCTCTTGATGAAGCTGCTATGATCGACGGCGCAAACAAGGCACAGGTGTTCTTCTACATCATTCTGCCTATGGCAAAGCCGATTATCGTTTACCAGGCTCTGAACGCATTCATGGGTCCGTGGATGGACTTCATCTTTGCTAAGTTCCTCATGGGTACCAATTACGATACCTACACGGTGGCTATCGGACTTTATTCGATGCTTGAGAAAGAGCGTATTTATACCTACTTCCGTCAGTTCGCCGCAGGCTCCGTGCTTGTTGCTGTACCGATCATGGTTCTCTTCATGTGCTTGCAGAAGTACTATGTCGAAGGTGTTACCGGCGGTGCTGTTAAGGGCTAATTTTCGGAATTATTCCGCGACAATCCTATCTATTCGGTTCGCTTGAAAGTGCGTGCTTAATAAAAATGAAAAGGGTCGTTTGTTCCTCAGGGGCGAACGACTCTTTTTGTCATTTTTGAGAGTCTGTCATATTATGTCGGGAGAGGTGATTTTTATGAGGTACCAGAAGCACAAGTCCAACAGGAAACAAAGCAGAAAAAGAGTCGTCGCCTTACTGACGACAGTTGTCATCGTATTTGCGGGAATCAATTACAAGATCAATCCGATTCTGAAAAAAATGACAGCTGTCCAGGCGGCATACATAGCCAATATTGCAATCGACCGCGCAGCGGCGGAGGTCTTGGCAGAGGAAGATATTTCCTACAGCGACCTGGTCAGTCTGCATACTCTGTCCGACGGGACGGTCAGTTCGATGACGGCCAATATCAGAGAGATGAATCGATTCAAGACGAATATTTCCAAGGCAATCCAGCAAAAGCTGCTAAATTACTGCGAGAGAGAAATTTCCATTCCCATAGGAACGCTGACAGGAATCGATCTGTTCTCCGGAAGAGGACCAAGTGTCAGGATGAAGATTCAATTATACGGTAATGTCTCCGCAAATCTGAGGAGCAAATTCGATGGAGCAGGGATAAACCAGACGCGGCATCAGATCATATGTGATGTCAAGGTGGGTGTGTCTGCGATCCTGCCCGGATGCTCATCCTTTACGGAAGTTGAAAATACATTTACTGTGTCCGAAACAGTTTTGCTCGGAAGAGTACCGGATTCATTTACTAATGTTGACACAAACGACGATCTTTACGACGACATTAATAATTTTTTAGATGATTGAAATTACTGCGGATGTGGTGTACAATAAAGGAAATGCATCAAAGAAAGGATGTCAAACAAATGCCTGATATAGAAACAGCAGCGCAGCGGATCAAAGAACTCCGCGAATTGATTGAATACCACAGCAATGCGTATTACAACGCAGACGCGCCGGAGATCGAAGACGATGAATATGACGCGCTCATGCGTGAGTTGAAGCAACTGGAAGCGCAGTATCCGGAGTTGCAGGACGAGAACTCACCCACCGTCAGAGTAGGAGGCGCAGCTTCGAGTAAATTTGCTTCGGTGGAACACGCTGTCGCCATGCAGAGCCTGCGGGACGTGTTCAGCATGGAAGAGGTAGAGCAATTCTGCGGTGAATTCAGCGGCGCCCAATTTGTTGTGGAAAAAAAGATTGACGGTTTGTCGGTTTCACTGGAATACACCGACGGCGTGCTGACGCGCGGTTCCACACGCGGGGACGGTCGCGTAGGGGAGGATATCACCGAAAATCTTCTGACGATTGCCTCCATCCCTCACAGGATAAAGACGACGGCAAGTTTTCTTGAAGTGCGCGGTGAAGTTTATATGCCTCGCAAGACGTTCGCGGCACTCAATGCTTTTCAGGAAGAAAACGGGCTGAAGACCTTCAAGAACCCTCGCAACGCAGCCGCCGGTTCGCTCCGGCAGAAGGATGCGGCCATTACCGCGTCGCGGGGACTGGATATATTTGTATTCAACGTCCAGCAGGTGAGCGGAATCGAATTTGAAACGCATTCCCAGTCGCTTGCCTATCTTTCGGACTGCGGGTTCCCTGTTTCTCCTGAATTCACGGTAGTGTCAGGGTACGAAGAAGTGGCGGAAGCCATAGAAAAAATAGGCGCACAGCGAGGGGGGCTCGAATACGATATTGACGGAGCTGTCATAAAAGTAAACAGCCTGAGCCTTCGCCAGTCTGCCGGCGTCACCTCCAAATTTCCCAAGTGGGCAGTTGCCTTCAAGTACCCGCCGGAACAAAAGCAGACGGTTCTCAGAGACATCGAGGTGACAGTGGGAAGAACGGGTGTTCTGACACCGACAGGCGTATTTGATCCGGTGCTGCTTGCGGGAACATCCGTCAGCCGTGCGTCGCTTCATAACCAGGATTACATCACCAAAAAGGACATCCGCATCGGCGATACGGTTGTGCTGCGCAAGGCAGGAGAGATCATTCCGGAGGTGGTCTCGGTGGCTGTTCACGGCGGTGGAGAGCAATATTTTCTGCCCGAGGTATGTCCGTCCTGCGGCGAAAAGGTTTTCCGCCTGGAGGATGAGGCTGCCCTTCGCTGTCTGAATCCCGACTGTCCCGCACAACTGGTGAGGAACATCGTTCATTTTGCCTCACGCGACGCGATGGACATCGAGGGAATGGGCCCGGCGGTTATCGAACAGCTTATCTCGTCGGGAAAAATCAAATCACCGGCAGACATCTACGGATTGCAGGAAGAAGACATTGCCTCCCTCGATCGAATGGGCAAAAAATCGGCAAAAAACCTGATAGCAGCGATCGAACGCTCCAAGTCCAATGATCTCTACAAGTTGATTTATGCCCTTGGAATGCGTCATATCGGCGAGTCGGCGTCACGTCTGCTTGCGGGAAGATTCAGCACCATGCAGAATCTTATGGAAGCGACTGCCGAAAGCTTTGCATCCATTGACGGTTTCGGTGAAATAATGGCGGAATCGGTGGTTGATTTCTTCTCGACGGCACATGCGAAAGATTTGATCAAAAGACTTGCGGAGTGGGGCGTGAATATGGAGGCACAGAACGGAGAAAGTGAAAATACTTCCAACAAACTGGAAGGACTGACCTTCGTAATTACCGGCACATTAGCGGGAATGACCCGTGACGAAGCCAAAGCCCTGATAATAGCCAACGGCGGAAAGGCGTCCGGATCGGTCAGTAAAAAGACTTCCTACCTGCTTGCGGGAGAAAACCCCGGAAGTAAACTGACCAAAGCGGAGGAGCTTGGGGTGAAGGTTATTTCATTGGAGGAGCTTGAGGGAATACTGAACGGCTGAAATTTTTAAGAATGAGTGCATTTTCCTATGTCAAAATTCATATATTTTTGATGAAAACTAAAACCGGCAGGATTGCCGGTACGGGAGGAAATGCATTATGAAATTTGTCAGTATGATAAAACTGAAACCGCTGCTTCTGTCGCTGCTGCTTCCGCTTGGAGCAGGTGGAATTATCGGTTTTGTTCTGGCGATGACAGGACAGTTTGCCGATTACGGAGAGCTGTTTCAGCCTCCGCTCAGTCCGCCGCCGTGGGTGTTCTTTGTGGCGTGGAGCATTCTCTACACGCTGATGGGCGTATCATGCTATCTTGTGCTGACGTCGGATAAACCGATCGGCGCACGTTCCGACGCTTTGTGGCTGTATTTTGTGCAGCTCGGCGTCAATCTGATCTGGCCCATTCTCTTCTTTTACTTTGACATGCGGCTTGCCGCCTTTTTGTGGATCATTGTGCTGATCGCTCTGGTGGTCAAAATGATCGTCAGCTTCTGGTTTATCAGCAAGCCCGCGGCACTGCTGCAAGTGCCATATCTGCTGTGGCTTTTGTTTGCCGCCTATCTGAACGGAGCCACCTTCATACTCAACGGATAATTCTGGATTTTCCACGGAAGTGAATGATACCGTTCAAACTGCCAATACTTCAACTGTAATATTATTTCTTTATATTGCGGGAGGAAGTATTGTGCAGTTTAATAAGGTGGAAATATGCGGCGTCAACACGGCGAACATCAGGCTGCTGAGTGAGAAGGAAAAGACCGAGCTGCTGAAAAAATCGCAGGCAGGGGACAAAAATGCCCGCGATGAGCTGGTGAAGGGGAATCTCCGGCTGGTGCTGAGCGTGATACAGCGCTTTGCCAATCGGGGAGAAAATCCCGACGACCTCTTTCAGGTGGGATGCATAGGGCTGATCAAAGCGATTGACAATTTTGACACCGACATGGATGTCAAGTTCTCGACCTATGCCGTTCCGATGGTGATAGGGGAGATAAGGCGTTATCTGCGGGACAACAACAGCGTGCGTGTCAGCCGTTCCATGAGGGATACCGCCTATAAAGCCATGCAGATCAAGGATCGTGTAATGTGTGAACAGGGGCGTGAACCCGGCGTTGAGGAAATCGCAAAAGAGCTTTGCCTTCCCAAGGAAGAGGTGGTGCTGGCGCTGGAGGCCATTGCGGAACCGGTGTCGCTCTATGAGGCGGTTTATTCCGACGGTGGAGACACCATTTACGTCATGGATCAGATCGGCGACAACAACGACGATAGCAACTGGCTGGATGAGATTCTTCTCAGGGATGAAATCAAAAGGCTTTCCCCGAGAGAAAAGCGCATTCTTGCCCTGCGTTTTATGCAGGGCAAGACACAGATGGAGGTCGCGCAGGAAGTCGGCATATCGCAGGCGCAGGTTTCCCGTCTGGAAAAGGGCGCTATGAATAAAATAAAAAAACACTGAAAAATTGCGGCGGCAGTCTGATACGGATGCCGCCTTTTTTGCCGCCTATATCTATTAATATTGTAATAATTTTTTGATGATAATTTGTACAAAAAGCAGAATTTTCGGATGAATGAAAAAATATGAAACACCTGTTATAATTATTTTTTAAAATCTATTGCTATTTAAATAATAATTTGGTATAATGTAACAAATGACAAGGGGTGATCATTTTGAGTTCATATGCTGATATGTATGTAAGCAATCTTGTTGATTCCGTGCTTCAAAAGCTCTATTACGTGGATCACAATGTCAGATTCTTCAAGCATTACAACACTTTTTCCATACCGCTCAAGGTTGTTAACGACGCAATGCTCAAATCCGGCAATATCGTGCAGATTCTCTATCATGAGTTCCAGCCGGGAGTGATCAAGGGCGCTTACAGTCCGATGATGGACTGGGTAGTAGCGCTGTATGACAGATATTATTCCACTGAGCAGACATTTGAGACATTTCTTGATAACGCGGGAGTTTATTCCCTTCATAAAAGCGTTTATACCAATTACCGCGAAAACGGCTTCTGTCAGCGAAAAGAAGAAGTTATTCCTATTGAAAACGAATACGAGCACGATAAATTTCTCAAAGGGCTTATCGGCATTTTTAACTATATTTCCGAAAAAGTGCCGCTTCTCATCGTTCTCAATAAGGTGCATCTCGCATCGATTTCCTCCTACGAGTTCATCTACAAGGAGATCACGGAAAACCCGAATAAGAAGATGGCGTTTATCTGTACCATCAACGAGGTTTTTGTGGTACCCGATTATGTGAAATCGGTCAAAAATGACATTATGGTCGTTCTGGAAGGCAAAAACATGATCCAGGACTGGGGTCTTGACGACAAAGAAAATGCCCTGGATGAGCAGGATGTTTTTGTCCCTGTTGCCGAATCCTTCGACAGTTATCTTGTGCTGATCAACAATATGATAGAAACCGGTGCTACGACGCAGGCTATCTATTATTGCGATATTATCAAGGAAGCCATCGACGGAGGAACGCTGACCGCCGACGAGGAATCCATTCACCGATTCTACAGGCTTTATGCCGATGCCAATTTCCAGGCGGGCAATTATCCCAGGACGCTGACGATCTGCGACGAACGCAAGGGTATGATCAACGCGAATACCGATGACGTCATTGTCAACCGTTTTAATTTTGAATATACCTACCTTGTTGCGCTTTGTCATTCCTGTGCTGGCCAGGATACGCTTGCGCAGAAGTACGCTGAAGAATGCAACGGATTCGCGCAAAAGACCGGCGACGATTATCTTATTTTCAAGACTGAGCTGCTGAAATGCATGGTCAAATTCCGCAGCTGGACCAACGTGTACCTGTGGAGCGTTGAATTCAATCCCAGTCCGCATTTCCTCGAAGACGCAGAAAAATACGGATATTACAACCATCTGGCGTATATCTATCTTTTCTGCTTCGGCAATGACAGAACCTATTACAACGTTGATCCGGAATTCTGTGAGTCCCATGATGACTATCAGAAGGGAATGCAGTTCGCCGAAATGCTCGGCAATGAAGCTGTCAAGCTGAGAGCCTTTAAGAAAAACGTCGTTTTCTCGTCCGGTTTCGGTTATTATCCTGCGGTTGACCACTTCTACAAGAAGAGTCTTGTCATCCTGAGCAAGCAGGACAATCGTTCCGAAATGGGCAATGTCTATAACGGTCTGGGCTACAACCGCATTGTCAGTGAACAGTTCAACGAGGCGGACGCGTACTTCAACAGCGCCATGGAAATCTGGTATAAGCTCGGCAAGCCGGAAAATATGGGCGAATCGCTCTATAACATGGCTGTCAACGCCATGCTGGCCCATGATTATCAGAGCGGCTGCGATCTGCTGGTGACGGCTGTCCGAATTATGAAAAACCTCAATCAGAACAAGCTCGAGCTTTGCAATATATCGAAGATCTACGGTATGATCGCACTGTGTTATATCAAGTTAGGCGTCGAATACAATGCGCAGCTCTTCCTCAACAGAATGCAGTTGGTTTTGTATCACCTGATCTTCCCCGAAGGTGAACCCAGCTACTTCCTCTGGGATGACGATATGTTCTTCTATTATTTCGACAGAGGACTTGTCGCACGCAAGGACAGTTTAGCTGAAGCGCAGCACAATTTTGACCGCGCCAACTTCCACCTGAAGCGCACCGAAGGTCTTTGGTTCTTTGCCTATGAGCTTTTCGCGGTAGAGCAGGCTGATCTCTACCGCGCACAGGGCAGACATGTGGAAGCCAACAATCTTCTGCAGGAGTGTCTGGAATTCTGCACAAAGAATAATTACAAAGACAAGATAGAGCGCCTCAATTCCGCACTCACTGGCAATGCCATCGAGGATAAACATTACAATATCGGTCTGAAGAAGATCACCGTCGATCAGGCGATAGAGCTTTCACGCCGCGTCGGCGCCGAGCTGCAGCTCAGTCTGAAGAACAAGAGCATTGACTTCCTGACAAACTGGCAGGAACTGATGAACCGCGACGACATAGAGAGCAAATCGCTCATCAACACCTCTATGTATTCCATCCAGAACAATTACAATGCCGATAAGATCATTTATCTCGGTGTGGAAAACGGTAAAGCTGATCTGATCTACTGCGACAGGGACTTTCACCCCAGTCCCGAAGTGCTGCAGGGCATCGTTTCCTTCTTTATCCGGAATCCCAATGAATTCATGACCAACAGACTTGAAAAGTCCTTCTATGACTACAAGGATCTGATCGGACTTTTCGGCATCAATAAGGTTGTTTCCATGATCGGCGTTCCGATTGTCGTGGACGGAAAGCTGACGAGCATACTTCTGGCATTTATGGAAATGCACGATAACTTTGCCAATAATTTCTCGCTCTTCCTGGATGGAGATCTGACGATATTCAGCGTTGCATTTCATCAGCTGGTGGACGCTCTCAACCGTCTGGCGACGCAGGAGCGCATCAGAAAGATGAATGCCAAGCTCGAACAGACCTCTGTCACCGATATGCTCACAGGTCTTTACAACAGACAGGGCTTCGCAAAGACCCTGAGCGAAGAGATGAAGAAGTACGAGTCCGCCCCCGATGTGACAACAACTGTATTGTATATTGACCTGGATAACTTCAAATTCTATAATGATACCTTTGGTCATGCCATCGGCGACGTCATTCTGGTTTCATTTGCCGAGATATTCAAGCAGATCACGAAGGAAAAAGGTTACGCCATTCGCTACGGCGGCGACGAATTTGTCATTGTCCTGACCGATTCGAGCGAAGAGGAAGGCGTGGAGGTTGCCAAGTCCATCTATCAGAGGCTCGACGAAACAGACGGCTTCGCAGCCAAGCTCAAAGAAAAGATGGGCAAGGACTTCAAGATCGATCCCAAGAACAGGGTATCTTGTTCCATCGGTATTTCCACCGCCAACGTCTTTTCACAGGAAGCTATCAACGAAGCCATGAAACAGGCAGACGACGCACTGTATGTTGTCAAGAAGACCACCAAGCGGAACTACAGAGTGTGGAAGCCCGATTCCGGAAGCTCGATATAATGCCATATCGGGAGGTTCGAGATGAAAAGACTTCTAAAGAAAGTGGGAAAAGCTGTCGGCAGTCTGGTCAATGATATTATGGAAGATTCCGTTAGTGCGTACTCCGCGCAGGCAGCCTTTTTCATCATTATCTCCGCGTTTCCTATGATTATGCTGCTACTGACTATGCTCCGATTTCTTCCCTATTTCAGCGGCGGCGTGCCGCTGATCCGGATCAGCTTTCTTCCTGATGATGTCAACGCATTTGTACAGACGATGCTGCAGGAGATTATCGACAATTCCTCCAACACGGTCATTTCCATATCGGCCATCACGGCTCTGTGGTCGTCTTCTACGGGTATTTATTCTATCATGCTTGGGCTGACAGCAGCCTATTCCATCAAGGAAACCCGCGGATATATCCGTATGAGATCGCTGGCCATTCTGTACACCTTTGTATTTCTCATCATGATCATAGCAGCTCTCGGCGTGCTTGTTTTCGGCAACAGCATTTATCACGCGTTGATTAATTATCTGCCATTCGCAGCCGATCACGTGGCCATTATTTCAAAGGGAATCCGATGGCTGCTTGGCTTCGGCGTGCTGGTGCTGTTCTTTGAGATTAGCTATATTGCAGTGCCCGACCGCAAATCCACCGTTATGGAGGAGCTTCCCGGGGCACTGGTGAGCGCTGTGGGCTGGACGGTGTTCTCTTATCTGTACGCTTACTACATTGAGAACTTTGCCAATTATGCCAATATTTACGGAAGCCTGACTGCCGTTGTGCTGCTGATGCTGTGGCTCTATTTCTGTATGTTCATCATGCTGGTGGGAGCTGAAATCAACGTCGCGTGGAACAGCACATACCGCAGGATTGCCGCCCGTATCTACCGCAAAACGCGTTTGAAACTCGCCCATCTGAGCGATGAGAAGGCCGTCAAGGACGGGGCCTCTCATTTAAGGATCGGAAAAAAGAATAAATCCAAATAAATCATCCTCCGGGGCATATGGGTTCAAAGTATGTCCCGGATTTATTATGGGAGTGACATACTATGAATGAAGCAAACCGCTATCAATACTTTTCCAACACCGCATGCGAATACTTTCCCTGTCACAAGCTGGGCGGAGATTACTTCAACTGTCTTTTTTGTTACTGCCCTCTCTACGCTTTAGGGGACCAATGCGGCGGTAATTTCGAATACCTTCCGAACGGCGTCAAGAGCTGCATGAATTGCGGCATTCCTCACAGTGAAAAAGGATATGACTATGTCATGTCAAAGATAGGCGAAATCATTGAGATGTCGAAGAAATGAAAAAAAGCAGATCAGAACCGGAATGATCGGACTGATCTGCTTTTGTTAGTGGGAGAATTATTTCTTTTTACCCGGAAGCTTGCTGCGTATCATATTGACTACGCCAAAGAAATTGTCGAGCAGGGTGGTGATCAGTGTGTCTCCGCTGCGGCTGTTTCTGGTGCGGTAGTAGCGTGAGACGGAGCCGAATGCGCCGCTTCTTCTGGGAGAATTGGTGGTGACAATGCCGATTACCTCAGAATTGAGTGAGTCAAAGACGTCGATGGCGTATTTCATCATGTCTGTACGCGTGTGACCGTACTGGGCGACTATCAGGCAGCCATCCACCTTTCCGGCGACCGCCGCGGCGTCAGGCAGCAGTTCGATGGCGGGCGTATCAATGATGACATAATCGAACTGGCTTTCGACGGCATTGAGCAATTCCGTAAAGACTTCGCTGTCGAGCAGATCGCACACGTCGATGCTGTTCATGTTGACATTGTTGACGGCAGTAATGACATACAGGTTGCGGTTGGAGGTCTTGTTGATGGTAGCTGCGAGATTGGCCTTGCCCAAAAGAAGATCGCCCAGACCGAATACCGGGTCAAACCGCAGTTCACGGCTGATGTTAGGACGGTGCATGTCGGCTTCGATCAGCAGCACCATGGCGTTTGTATCGGCAAGCGACTGTGCCAGTCCTATGGCGACGGACGTTCTGCCGTCACGCGGTGAAGGACTGCAAACAGCGATGGTACGCACGCCCCGCTTGGAATATTTGATGGCGGAACGCAGCACCCGGTAGGCGTTGCTCACCTGATTGACGCTGCGTTCGGTGCCGATCATGCGGGCGACGGGAGGAATGGCCGCAATGACGGGGATGCGGGTCAGCGTTTCAAATTTGGAACTGCTGCGCAGCGTGCGGTCGGCGGCAAATGAGAATACATTGAATATGAAGAAGGCTGCGATTGTGATACCGACGGCAGCCATGGCGATTCCGAAGGAGATGAGCCACGGACTGTTGATGTCCGTCACACGTCCCGCATCTTCTACCACGCCGGAAAAGGAGGGGTTGGAGGTGGCAAAGGCTTCTTTGATTTTTACGTCCGATTCCTTCATCAGATTGGACATGAAGGTCTCGCCGAGTACGCCGTCCGAGTCAAATATCACGGTTACTTCCAGCTCATTGGAATTGTTTTTTTGTCTGACGGAAACTCTTTTCTGAAAATCCGCGGGATTGTCCGCCTTGATCTTGCTGTCTATCAGTGCCTTGCGGACAGTGTCGCTGTTGTCTATGAGCGAAATGGAGGTGAGAGCCGCTGCGCTTGACAGTTCGGAAATATTGTACTGATCGGCGATGCTTTCACCCATTACGTCGGACTGCACGCGCAGTGTAGCGGTCAGGGTGTACTGTACCGGGGTCATGACTTTGGCGGTCAGGAGCACCACGGGGAATACAATTGCGAGCATCAGCCAGAGCACTGACATTCTCTTCGCGCACAGCTTCAGGTATTCGGCTATGTTTGTGTTTGAATTCATTTATCCTTTCACATTCTTTCATAATGACGTTTAAATTATATTATATGACAGATCCCCCGGTTCGTCAACCGGAATTCGTCACAAGATGACGTTTATCCGGGTAAGTTTACGTTTTTTTTACACATTGTATTTCGAGGGCAACAGTTATTAATATAATTTTTGCAATCCTTTGATAAAAAACTCTTTGAAAAACCGTAACAGTATGATATAATGAACTAAGGACATTTCTGTCGGTATTTTTTTACATGATGTAAATAAATTTCTAAGGAGATTTGATAAGCTATGGCAGTAAAGAGACTTTTTGTTGAGAAGGCTCCCGGCTTTGACATCGAAGCCAAGGGCGTTCTCTCCGACCTGAGGGACAACCTCGGCATGACGGGCATCAAGGAACTGAGATTGCTCAACCGCTACGACGTGGCGGGTCTGACGGACGATCAGTTTGCCCGGGCAAAGACAACGGTGTTCAGTGAGCCAAACGTTGACATTGTCTATGACGAGACATTCCCCATTGCCCCCGATGTGAGGGTGTTTGCAACGGAATACCTTCCGGGTCAGTATGACCAGCGAGCCGATTCGGCAGCGCAGTGCGCACAGCTGCTCACACAGGGTGAACGCCCCGACGTGCTCACCGCAAGGGTGTTTGTACTCAGCGGCGACATCACCGACGAGGAATTTGCCCGCGTCAAGAGCTACATCATCAACCCTGTTGAATCCCGCGAGGCTTCCCTCTACAAGCCCCGCACGCTCGAACAGAAATTTGATATTCCAATGGATGTGCAGGTGCTCGAAGGCTTCACCGCATGGGACGATGACAGAATGGCGGAGTATTTTACATCCATGGGCTTTGCAATGACGCTCGACGATCTCAAATTCTGCCGTGACTACTTCCGCGATGAGGAAAGACGCGATCCCACCGTCACCGAGCTGAAGGTCATCGACACATACTGGAGCGACCACTGCCGCCACACCACCTTCCTCACAGAGCTTGACGATGTGAAGGTAGAAGAGGGCGGTTACGAAGCCGAGATCCGCAAGGGCATCCGCAGATATTTAGCCGCACGAGCCGAGGTCTACGGCGAGGAAACCTCCCGTCCCGTTACGCTCATGGATATGGGCACCATCGGCGCCAAGGTGCTGAAAAAGCGCGGACTCATTCCCGATCTCGACGAAAGCGAAGAGATCAACGCCTGCTCAATTGAAGTGCCTGTTGAGATAGACGGCAGAACCGAGCAGTGGCTTGTGCAGTTCAAGAATGAAACCCACAATCACCCCACCGAAATCGAGCCTTTCGGCGGCGCTGCGACCTGTTTAGGCGGCGCTATCAGAGACCCGCTCTCCGGCAGAGCTTACGTATACCAGGCAATGCGCGTCACCGGCGCGGCAGACCCGAGAGTTCCCGTTTCCGAGACCATGGAGAACAAGCTGCCCCAGCGCAAGATCACTACCGGAGCAGCCGCAGGATATTCCTCCTACGGCAACCAGATAGGTCTTGCGACCGGTCAGGTGACAGAGGTGTATGATTACGGTTACACTGCCAAGCGCATGGAAATCGGCGCGGTTGTCGGTGCTTCTCCCAAAAAGAACGTCGTCAGAGGCGTTCCGCAGCCGGGCGACGTGGTCGTGCTCCTCGGCGGCAGAACAGGACGCGACGGCTGCGGCGGAGCGACAGGCTCCTCCAAGGCGCACAACAGCACATCCCTTGAAACCTGCGGCGCGGAGGTCCAGAAGGGCAATCCGCCCACGGAGCGCAAGATTCAGAGACTCTTCCGCAACGGCAAGGTTGCAGCGATGATCAAGCGCTGCAACGACTTCGGCGCCGGTGGCGTGTGCGTGGCCATCGGCGAGCTGGCTGACGGGCTGGATATCCGCCTGGACGACGTGCGCAAGAAGTACGAGGGTCTGGACGGCACCGAGCTTGCCATCTCCGAATCTCAGGAGAGAATGGCTGTCGTTCTGGAAAAGAAGGACGTTTACAAATTCATCGCCGAGGCGGAGAAGGAAAACCTTGAAGCGTACGAGGTGGCAACCGTTTCCGAAACGCCCCGACTCAATATGGTGTGGAGAGGCAAGACCATTGTCAGCCTGTCGCGTGAATTCCTGAATACAAACGGCGTCCGTCAGCACGCCTCCGCCAAGATCAAGGCGGTATTCCCCTACAACGATTACCGCGTGTCGGTTCCCTATGAGCTGAGAGGACTTTCCGTAAGCGACGCTTTGATCAAGAATATGGGCAGACTCAACGTCTGCTGCCAGAAGGGTCTCTCCGAGCGCTTCGACGCTTCCATCGGCGCGGCGACAGTGCTGATGCCTTTCGCAGGCAAGAATCAGCTCACCCCCGAGGAGGCAATGGTGGCAAAGCTGCCGGTTGACAAGGGAGAAACTGACTGCGCCACAGCCATGGCGTTTGGTTATGTGCCGGGTCACACCGAATGGAGTCCCTATCACGGCTCCGCATATGCGGTTGTCGAATCGCTCTCCAGACTGCTTGCCGTAGGCGCGAATCCCCTCCATGCACGTCTGACCTTCCAGGAGTATTTTGAGCGTCTGGGCGACAAGCCCTCCCGCTGGGGCAAGCCCGCCGCTGCTCTGCTGGATTCCATGTCCGGTTCCTTCAATGAGCTTGACGTGCCTCCGACACTGGTGAGCTTCGCTCTTGCGGCGACGAGCGCCAAGAGAACCCTCTCGGCGGCATTCACCAAGGCGAATTCCACCGTTGTGCTGGTTCCCGTGCCGTATCATAAGAAGAAGTCCCATATGCCCAAGTGGAACAAGCTGCGCACCATGTACGAGAATGTCTATCACATGATCTGTACAGGCGATGTTCTCTCCGCAAGCGTTGTTCATGAAGGCGGCGCAGCCGCTTCGGTCATCAAATCCTGTTTCGGCAACGGTCTGGGCTTTACCTTTGAGGAAGCCGTTTCCGACACCGAACTCTTCGCTCCGCTCTCCGGTTCGCTCGTTCTGGAGCTGAAGGACGGTGCGCATGTGATCGACGGCGTCAAATACATCTCCTTAGGCAAGACCACCGTGAATCCCCTTATCAGAATAGGCAGCACCAAGGTCGCTCTCGGCAAGCTCAGAGAAGCGTGGATGGCTCCCCTCGAGCCCATATTCCCGGTAGTTCCCAAGAGCAAGCCCATTGTCAAGAACGTGCCTATGAATACGGCAAGAGCCGCTTATCCCGGCATTTTGCCTGTTATCGACGCAAAGCCGAGAGTATTCATTCCCGTATTCCCCGGCACCAACTGCGAGATAGACACCGCAAGGGCATTCGAAAAGGCCGGTGCAAAGACCGACATTCTGGTAGTCAGGAATCTAACGCCTTCCGCCATTGAAGAAACCATCAAGGAAATGGCAAAGAGAATCGCCAAGTCGCAGATCGTCATGCTTCCCGGCGGTTTCTCAGGCGGCGACGAGCCGGACGGCTCCGGCAAGTTCATTGCCACGACCTTCCGCAACCCGGTGATTGCCCACGAGGTGACCAAGCTGCTCGAAGAGAGAGACGGTCTGATGCTCGGTATCTGCAACGGCTTCCAGGCGCTCATCAAGTTAGGTCTGGTTCCGTACGGCAGGATCACCGAAATCGGCAAAAACGACCCGACGCTTACCTTCAACACCCTCGGCCGACACGTCTCCCGTATGGTCTACACCCGCGTCAGCTCGGTCAAATCTCCGTGGCTGCATGAGTGCGAAGTGGGCGAGATACACACCGTTCCCGTTTCCCACGGCGAAGGCAGATTCGTAGCCGACGAGGAAATGCTCGGCAAGCTGATTGCAAACGGTCAGGTGGCAACGCAGTATGTCGATCCCAACGGCATGCCTTCCTCCGACATCGAATGGAACCCCAACGGCTCGGTATGCGCTATCGAAGGCATTACATCACCCGACGGCAGAGTATTCGGCAAGATGGGTCACTCCGAACGTATGGGCAAGGATCTTTACAAGAATGTTCCCGGTGAGAAGGATCAGAAGATTTTTGTATCAGGCGTGAAATATTTTAAATAATTAAGATAAAAAAATCCCGACTGTTTCTCAGATCAATCACTGAAAAGCAGTCGGGATTAATTATTTAATTTATTTCAGATAAAGAAGACAATCAGTCTACGATGACTTCGCCTTCGACATGACCGGCGCAGCCTGCTGCGTTGGATTCGTCGGTGTCGATGTGCATGGCTGCTGCGTAGCTGGGGCTGACTCTGACCACGACGTCGCCGAAGGTGGTGGTTCTGTCGGCGGTCTCGATCTTGACGGAGACAACCTGGCTGTCCTTTACGCCGAATTTCTCAGCGTCTTCGGGAGTGAAGTGAATGTGTCTCTTGGCGGCGATAACGCCTTCCTCAAGAGTGACTTCGCCTGCGGGTCCCTTGATGATGCAGCCGGGAGTGCCTGCAAGGTCACCGGATTCTCTGACGGGAGCGGCAATGCCGATCTTGCGGGCGTCGGTGAGGGAAAGCTCTACCTGAGAAGCCTTGCGTGTAGGTCCGAGAATGGAAACGTTGGGCATAACGCCTTTGGGCCCGACGATATCAACGCGCTCGTTGCTGGCAAACTGACCGGGCTGGGAAAGATCCTTCTTCTTGGTGAGCTGATAGCCCTCGCCGAAGAGAACGGCAAGATGCTCGTCTGTTACATGGACATGGCGTGCGGATGTTTCAACTAATACTTTCATTTGCAATAATCTCCTGTAAAATATATTTGCAAAGCCTGTACCGCTTCTGTGAATGGATCAGGCGATGCATGGGTACTCTTCTATTTTAATACTATCTGGCGTTAAATTCAACCCATTTTAACATATTTTATTGTAAATTCAAAATTTCTGTCAGATTCTTCGTCAGAAAATATAAAATTTCTTTTATAAATGTTGATATTTTTTTATTCTTATGTTATAATAATCTGCGAATTTCAGCTATCTTCGAGAGGGGTTTACATAAAATAATGAAAAAGCTGACAATAGGATTATTCAACGATTCATTTCCGCCGAACATCGACGGTGTTGCCAATACAGTAGTGAACTATGCCCGCATTATTCAGGAGAAATACGGCAGGAGTGTTGTTGTGGCTCCGAAGTATAAAAATGTGGTGGATGACTATCCCTTCAAGGTGATTCGTTATCAGTCATTTCCCACCGACAAGACAAGGGTACGTTACCGCACGGGCAATCCGTTTTCCATCAACGCCCTCAGAAAGGTGTCAAAGGAAAATCTCGACCTCATTCACTGTCACAGTCCGTTTACCGCGACGTGGCTTGCCAAAAACGCCAATTCTCACCACAGACTTCCTGTTGTTATGACATATCACACCAAGTTTGACGATGATATTGCATTTACGGTGAAAAACAAACCCTTCCGCAAGATAGGCGGAAAGATCGTGGTCAGCAGCTTCAATTATGCCGATGAAGTCTGGACAGTCAGCAACGGATGTGCAAAATCCCTCCGTGCCTTAGGCTATCAGGGAGATTACCGTGTGATGGTCAACGGCGCGGACATCACCCTTGAGCCGGCTTCCGATGAGATTATGCGGCAGGTGCAGGCGGAAACCGGATTCAATTCCGGCGAACTTGTGTTCATGTACTGCGGCAGAATGCAGTGGTACAAGGGCATCAAGATCATTCTCGATGCGCTGGTCAAGGTCAAGGCTGCCGGGGTGCGATTCAGAATGATATTTGTCGGCGGCGGTTATGAGTTAGAGGACATCAAGGCCTATACCCGCAAGGTCGGACTGACCACACAGACTCTGTTTACAGGACCCATTCACGATCGTGCTCTGCTGAAGGGGTATTTTACCCGTGCAGACCTGTTCCTTTTCCCGTCGACCTACGACACGGCCGGTCTGGTTGTTATGGAAGCGGCTGCCTGCCGCACTCCCAGCGTGCTGATCAAGGACAGCTGCGCCTCCGAGATCGTCACCGACGGTCGCAATGGCTTCATCAGCGAGGAAAACGCCGATTCCTTTGCCGCCACGATCCAGAATGCCATCAACGACAGAAGCGCGCTGGCTCAGATGGGCGAGAGAGCCGCTGAGGAAGTCTATCTCTCATGGGATGATTCGGTAGCCAACGCCTACAAGCGCTATGAGGAGATTTATTACGAATGGAATTCATTCCGGACGATCCGTCGCAAGAGCCTGGAAAAGCCGGATAATGAGTGTGAGTAATATGATTCAGTAAAAACAAAGCGGCTGCCCCTCGGGATGATCCCGAAACGGAGCAGCCGTTTTTTATTCTTTCTTGTCCTGACTGAGCTTGATGATCTTGACATACACAACGCGTTTGGGAGTGGCTTCGGACACCGAAATGCGGTAACCGCCGAATTCCACCCCTTCCCCGACGGAGGGAATTTTGCCTAAACGTTCCGTCAGCCATCCGCCTATAGTGACCGCTTCGGTGGTTTCGTCTTCCTCTATGTCGATCAGCTCAAAGACCTTCCCGAGGGAAGCGACGCCAGAAACAATGTAGCCGCCGTCGTCGCAGTGCTCAATCTCACTGATGATCTCGTCGTTCTCGTCCCAGATCTCGCCGACCAGCTCTTCCAGTATATCCTCAAGGGTGATAATGCCGACCGTGCCGCCGAATTCGTCGATGACGACAGCCATGTGACACCGGGCGTGCTGGAAGATTTTCAGCAGTTCGGAAATCTTTGTGTTTTTGGGGATGTATTCCACTGAGATCAGCATGGAGGGAATATCCACCGTCTTGTCAAAATACATTTTTTCATAGAAATCCCGTTCATGCAGTATTCCGACGATGTTGTCGATTGTCCCTTTGTAGACGGGTATGCGGGAAAAATGGTTGTTCTTGAAGATCGAGGCGAATTTCTCCGGGGGTGTGGAGATTTCCGCGGCTAAAATATCCACTCGCGGTGTGAGAATGTGCACCACTTCCAAGTCGTTGAATTCTATCGCGGAGCGTATGAGTTCGCCCTGGTTTTCGCCGATGCCGCCTTCGTTCTGGGCTTCGTCGACAATGGTGATCAGCTCGTCGTCTGTGATCGCGCCGCCGCCCTGTACGCCAAGCATTTTGGCGATCAGTTTTTTCCACTGGGTAAAGATCCAGTTGATCGGCGTGAGCAGCGCCTGCAATACCGATATGAAGGGAGCCGAGAACATGGCGAAGCTCTCGGGAACTTCTTTGGCGATGCTTTTGGGAGTGATCTCACTGAAGATCAGCAGCAGCACGGTCATGACCAGGGTGGAGATCGCCGCCCCGGCGTCCCCGAAGAAGGAGGTAAAAAGCAGCGTCGCAATGGAGGAAGCGGCGATATTCACGATGTTGTTGCCGACAAGCACGGTGGACAGCAGCTTGTCAAAATTCTCAGTGAGTTTCAGTGCGCGGGAAGCCTTTTTGTTGCCGTCGGACGCCATATTTTTGAGCCGTATTCTGTTCACGCC
>ONID01000184.1 GCA_900317765.1 uncultured Eubacteriales bacterium
GCACGATAGCGCTCGATGTCTGTCTTGATGAGGTAATTGAGCAGACCCTTTCTCTGACCGACCATCTTCAAAAGGCCGCGTCTGGAATGGTGGTCGTTCTTGTTCTCCTTGAGATGCTCGGTGAGGTCGTTGATTCTCTTGGTGAGAATGGCGATCTGGACTTCGGGAGAACCTGTGTCGCCCTCGTGAAGAGCGTACTCCTTGATAATGGCTTCTTTTTCTGCTTTCAGCATGTGAAAACACCCCTTAAATAGAATATTGTAATGATGTGTCGCAGCGCCCAGCCCCGGGTAACGGTGCATCCCTTCAACGCCCGCAGGCGGCAGGGCATTCGCCCGAAGCCGAGTTTTTTGTCGTAGGGTGCGAAATTACAACGCACCTCAAACTAAAAAACACTCGACAGAGATTATTGTAGCACATAATTTGCGTAAGGTCAAGGATTTTTTTGAAGGTTTTATTATAGATTTTATAGAACGATACCATTCACACACGTCTCTTGGATGTGATGGGAATGGACGCGATGAGAAGGACAACCGAAGCTGCTGCGGAAATGAGGACAGCGGTTGAATAATCCGAGGGCTGTGCCTGTCCGGTGAGTAATTCGCCGCTCCGGGTGAGGAATGAGGGCAGGTATTCGCTGACTGTGCCGACCATGCCGAGAAGATTCATCGCAACATAGACCGCGCCGACGCCCAAAAGGACTTGGGCAGAGGAACCTGCAAACGACGAAAAGAAAACAATGCAGCACAGCAGCAACACGCCGAACAGCCACAGTCCAAAGGCGGCAAATGCGTAATGACTCACCACAGAATTGTCCCAGTAATAGTCGCTGTAGGCATACGTAATCCCGTAGCTCAGCCAATACCCCGCGCTCCACACAAGCAGCATGGTGAACGTCTTTGCCGCAGCCACCGCGTTTCGTGACAAGCCCTTGGCAAGCAGCGGAATGAGCGTCCCCTTGGCGTATTCCGAAGTGAAAAAACCTCCGAACATCACGACCGTAAGCAACAGACCCATTGTCGGCAAGTTCTTGAAAAACTGCACCCATGAATCCATCGCGGTAACGGTGTATTCCGTGACGGTGATCCCGGAAGTCTCCAGCGAGTCAGCCATTGATTTCAAAAGCCATGGGGTCAGCTTTGCTGTCGCAGGATTCATCACGCCGAGAAGCACAAATAATATAATGAAAATCAGCAGCCTTCCGCTGCGGCGAAGTTCCATCAATTCCTTGCCTGTGAAGGTAAAAAAGCCCGAGATAAAACTCATTCTCCGATCACCTCCATGAACATCTTTTCAAGGTCAGGCTCTTTTCTCTCAAAACGCGAAACGGCTATGTGATTTTCCAGAATACATTTCAGCAATTCTTCCGCGTTTTCCTGAGAAGCGTTTTCAAGGACAAAACAACCGTCACACAGCGTCCCGTCAGCAAATTGTTCCGCGAGTATTGCCGCGTCAGCGGGATTTTCCGGCTGAATCTCCACGGCGGTATCCGCGTACTGCCTCCTGATTTCCTCAATATTGCCGCTGAGCGCAACCTTGCCGCCTTCGAGGAATGCGACTCTGTCGCAGATTCTTTCCACATCGGTGAGAATATGAGTGGAAAAGAACACCGAGGTCTGTTTTCCAGCGTCCTTCAATATGTCGAGTATCTCTCTGCGGCCCACAGGGTCAAGGGCTGAAGTCGGCTCGTCACAAATCAGCAGCTTCGGACGGTTGATCAACGCCTGCGCTATGCCGAGCCGCTGCTTCATACCGCGGGAATATCCCTTGATGCGGTGCTTTTCCTCAGACAGCCCCACTAATCGGAGCAATTCGTCTGTGCGCTCTTTTATTTCTGACGATTTCATCCCGGCTACTTTTCCGCACAGCGCAAGGTATTCCCTGGCGGTCATATAGCCGTAAAATTCCGGCACGTCTGGCAGGTAGCCTATAAAGCGGTTGGTCTTGGCTCCGCCGTAGGTCACACGTTCGCCGCAGACCGTGATTTCCCCTCCGTCGGGTTTCAACAGACCGATGACGGACTTCATCGTGGTTGTCTTCCCCGCTCCGTTGCGCCCGACAAATCCGAACACACAGTTCTCCGGAACGGAGAGCGTCACGCCGCTGAGCACCTGCTTGCTGCCGAAGTGCTTGCAAAGCCCGGTTATTTCAAGCACATTGCTCATAACTCATTCGTCCTCTTTTCCGAATATGAAGTAAAGGATCGGACCCACAAAATTCATCATCACAATGACCACAATCAGCCACAGCGCGCGGCTGCCGTGCTTGTAGGTCTTGTGTGTGAGAACATGCACCAGCGCCCAGACGAAAAGGGCAAGCTCCGCCACGATGAGCGGCAGCAGCAGCGGGAGATATTCCCTCAATGTATCGAGATTTGTGTTCATAAAAATTGCCTCCTTTTGGTTAGTGGTTAGTGGTTACCACTCTCCACTCATCACTCACTATCCACTAATCTTCCTTTGCCACTTCCACGCAGAAGCCGTGATGACCGCACGAAGTGCAGGTCAGCCTGCGGGTGGAGGGCGTATGCCTTGCGAAGAACATTTCCTTGAACGTCGGTGTGAATACCGTATGGCACTTCGGACACAGATAGGCGGTATGGTCGTAATAGTACTTGGAAATATAAATTCCCCACGGAATGGCAATGACTGTCCACAGTACAAACAGCCACCACCCCCCCTTTGTAATCCACAAAATGATCGCCGCCCATTGCAGCAGGGTGACGGGAATGCCGGTAGCCAGCATCACGGCACGCATCTTCCAGAGCTGTTTCTTGTTTTTCATTGTGTAGGCTATGTCGCCGATGGATTCAAAAGAGATTGCCTCCGCGTCTTTCAGATCGTGTCTGAGAGCTTCCAGCTTTTTCAGTCTTTCCTGCCGCTCCCCGATTTCCTCACGGAGCGCTTTTTCCTGCTGCTCCAAAAGCAAAGAAATCACGCTGCCCGGATCGTCCTCCGAAAGCATCTGGGAAATGGAATCGAGCGG
>ONID01000063.1 GCA_900317765.1 uncultured Eubacteriales bacterium
ATTCCTCAATAGCTCAGTCGGTAGAGCATGCGGCTGTTAACCGCAGGGTCGTTGGTTCGAGTCCAACTTGGGGAGCCAATCAAAAAAGCGTTTGTCTGTACGGCAAACGCTTTTTTGATTAATGAGTTTATTTAGGAGTTACTTATGCGTTATCAAAATGTCTATTTCATCACCGGAAATGCTTACGCAGGTAAATCAACGATGGTGAAACTGCTTGCGGAGAAACACAACGGTATTCTCTGCGAAGAAAATTATCATGATGTTATGCTGCCGGAATTGGATAAGGAACAGTTCCCGTGTCTGACTTATACCCGCGATCTGAAGGACTGGCACGATTTCATCCGCAGGACGCCGGAGGAATACGAGGAATGGATGGACGGCGTGTCAAAAGAATGTGAAATATTGGAGCTAAGAATTCTGAATAAGCTCATTGAACAGGAAAAGCCGGTTTTCGTCGACACGAATATATCCATTGAAACGCTGAAAGAGATAGCCGAACCGAATCATGTGCTGATCATGCTGGCAAACCCGCAGATCTCTGTCAGTCGCTTTTTTGACCGTCCTGACAGGGAAAAGCAGTTTCTCTACAGGCTGATCATGGAGGAACCTGACCCGGACAAAGCCATGGAAAACTACCGACAGGGACTGATGCGAATTAATTCTCAGGCAAAATATGACTGTTTTCTTCATTCAGGTTTCAATGTGATTTTGCGTGATGGTGGCAGAAGCGTGCTGCAAACATTGCGCTTGGTAGAAGATGCGCTTGGCTTATGAGGGGGAATAAATGCAATGATTAAACAGACGGATCAATCTGATGCTGCTGTTCTTGCGGAATTGGCAGTGCAATTGTGGGTGAATCATTCGCAGGTTGAGCTGGAACATGAATTTGTCGAGTTGCTAACAAGTACCGACGCGGCCTGTTTCATAAAATATGCGGACAATTGTCCGGTCGGCTTTGCGCAGTGTCAGCTCAGGCGGGATTATGTCGAGGGTACGAGCACTTCTCCGGTCGGTTATCTGGAGGGAATTTTTGTTATGAAAGAGTACAGGCACAAGGGGTACGCTAAGGAGCTGCTTTCATCCTGTCAACAATGGGCTGCCAGTCAAAACTGCACCGAATTTGCCAGCGACTGTGAACTTGACAATGAGAACAGTCTTCAATTTCATCTTGCGATGGGTTTTGAAGTTGCCAATAAAATTATTTGTTTTAGAAAGTCATTAAATAATAATTGACAAAATGCAAATATTATGTTAAAATATTACATAGTGTATGACTCTTTATACGATATTTGACAGCTTTTTCGCAAGAAGCTGTTGGATAAATATTACATTAAGGAGAATTCCTATGAAAAAAATCATCTCAATCTCAATGGCATCCCTTATGTTGGTGCTGACGCTTTGTTCGTGTTCCTGTTCTGTCAGTGTTGGCGATAAGACATTTTCTACAGACAAAGACGGCAAAGAGACGACGGAAAGTGCTGCCGAGAGTATCGAAGAGACATCATCCGCAAGCGGACAGGACGCTCTTTTCACATGGAAAATCAAGCTCGACGGTGTGGACTATACACTTCCTTTTGATGTTTCCGAACTGATTGCCAACGGTTACGAGATCGATCCTGACAAGGATGAAAATCTCAATAGCAGAACTTATACCATCGGCGCACCCAATCCCAAAAAGGACGGAAAGTCACTCAGCGTTCAGTACTGGAATCCCACAAGCGAAGCCAAAAAGTACTCCGAGTGCAAGATCGGTCAGATTTCTGTGGAAGTACAGTCGGAGCACGAGATCATTCTCCCCGGCAACTTCAAGTTTGACAGCAGCACAACAGTGCAGAGCATTCTTGACATGTACGGTGAGCCTGAAAGATTGAACGAACAGGAAAAGTACACCACGATTACTTACAAGCAGGATATTTACAGCACGGTTGAATTCTTCATTTATACCCAGGACGAAAAAATGATGAAATACAATTCCGTAACATTAAAGAATCTTGTGTGATCAAATCTTTTGCGAGTCCTACTCACAGTTCAATTTTTAAACTAAAAAAATGGTCTGGAGGTCATTTTTCAGACCATTTTTTTCATGCCGCTGTTCTATCATCCGATCAAGTGCTATTCTCATTCTTTTAATGTCCGTGACAAAAAAATAGATTGCATTCTGATTTTATTATTGCTATAATAGTTTCATAAGCCATGTGAAAGTCTGCCAGACTGAACGGTGTATTCATTTAGAGGTGATGGCTGTGTCTGAGGAAATTACAGAAAGCCGTAGAAGCATGCTGCTGCGCCGGCTACAGGAAAACGGCGCGGAGGCGTTTACAAATAAGGAACTTGTCGAGCTGCTTTTGTTGTATTCCATCCGGCAGAAGGACACCGCCGAAACCGCGGAAAAGCTGTTTGAATACTTCGGTTCGATGAGTGAAGTATTGGAAGCGCCCGTCATGGAACTCTCTTACATCGAAGGCGTCAGCCGCAACAGTGCCGTTTTGCTGTCGATGATTCCCCAGATTGCGCGGAGAATTCAGATCGATCACGACGTGAGGGAAAAGGTCGTCGGAATGGATGGCATCAGGGCATTTGTCCCCAAATGCTTTATCGGAAAGACGGTGGAGTTTTTTTTGCTCATCTGCCTTGACAAACATCAGAAGATGATCCGGTATGATTTTGTTTCAAAGGGCTCAGTCAATCATTCAACCGTCGATTTGAGAAAGATTATTCACCTGTTGCTTGCCACGAATGCCGCCTATGCGGTTGTGGCTCACAATCATCCGAGAGGGAATACATCCCCTTCTATAGACGATAAAAAGACCACACAGGTGATCGTTAACGCATTGAGTGCGATTGATGTAAAACTGCTTGATCATATGATTGTCAATGCAAGCCATCTGTTTTCTTTTGCAGAGGCGTCGTCCGATATCAGGGGTTGTATGATTCCTGATTGACAGGAGATGAATTATTTGAGAAAAGAGAAGTTATGCCTTTTCACTACCGGAATCATCTGCCTGGTGGGATGTGCATTCCTGTGGATATTCAACATAATTGATGCATATTACAGCAATACCGAAGTCATTCGCAGATCGGAATACAGTGAAGCATTGGCTGTTGTGAGCAGTGAAGAGGAAACATCATCCTCATCGGCAGGTGCTACCATTAACATTAATACCGCTTCTGTCAAGGAGCTCGCCGATTTTCTGCCTGGCATAGGGGAGAAAAAGGCTGAAAAAATTGTTGAATACCGCACGCTGACGGGAGGATTCCGATCGGTTGATGAGCTGATCAAGGTGGACGGCATAGGTGAAAAGACATTGAAAAACATCAGACCATATTGCAGAACCAGTGATTGAAAATACGAGGTGTAAAGAGATGAGCGAAGAGACGAACGAGATAAAAAAAGATGACTTTTCCTCCGATACCCAAGCTGTCGGAGAAGAAGTCACCAACCATATTGAGGAGAATGAAACGCCATCGGATGCCCAGATGGAGTTTTCGGAGAACTACCGCAAGCTGCCTGTCTGGAAACAGGTGGTTTTGCTGGTGTTGTTCCTCGGAGGAATGACGGCGGTTATTATGCTGATCAACTTTGTCGTGGAATTCGGAGCGGAGCTGATCAAGGTGCTGCTGCAAAGATAATGAATCAAATCAGATCAGCGGACGCATGCGTTCGGCGATTTCCTTAAAGACCGGACCTGCCGATCCTCCGCCTGAGGTGCCGTCTTCGGCAAGCACTACGCAGGCGTATTTTGGGGATTCATAGGGGAAGAATCCCGCATACCACGCCTGGTTGATTCGCCTTCCCTTTTTGATAATGCCTGTTTCGGCTGTTCCGGTTTTTGCCGCGGAGGTTATTTTTTCCGAGGCACCCGCCCTGGCTGTGCCTTGAAGCACTGCGGTTCGCATACAGGCGGCAATGGTGGCTGCCGTGGCGCTGCTCATAGCCCTGTGTCTCTCGGGGACAAAGGGCTGGGAAATGATTTTCTTTTTTTGGTCTGTCAGACCCATGACCACATAAGGCTCGATGTATTCGCCGCCCCTTGCGATGGCTGTGATCATCCCTGCTATCTGAATCGGCGTTACAGTGAGGCTGCCCTGTCCGAAGGAAAGATTGGCAAGCTCCGCGGGTCGTTTCAGAATACCCTTGTCGGGCAGATTCCCTTTTGAAGAACTGTAGTGTTCACCTAACCGCGTGGTTCTGCCGAACCCCAACCTGTCCGCCATGTCGAAAATAGCGTCCCCGCCGGTCTTGGCGGACATATTGATAAAATAGGTGTTGCAGGAGTGGGAAATGGCGTCTTCAAGGGTTTCCTCTCCGTGCGGAGTGTGACGGATGCAGCCCATGGTTGTATTTCCGATGCTGACCGTGCCGGTGCAGGTGTATTTTTTTTGCGCATTCCATCCGTTTTCAAGTGCAGCGGCGGCAATCACGGGCTTGAATACCGAACCGGCGTTGTATGCTGCGACGGCGCGGTTGATCAGCGGGGAACGTTCATCGCTGAGCACCGAGGCGATGTCGTTGCGGTTATAGGAGGGGAGACTTGCCATCGCCGCTATTTCTCCCGAATCGACGTCGATGATGATGACCGCTCCGCGTTCGATATACTTCGCCGCGGCTGTTTCGGCGATATTCTGAATGTTGCTGTCAATGGTCAGCATGACCCCGCGATCTGACAGCGGCGTGGTGTCGGCGATCTCTCTGTCCGCGCCGTCAAGGCTTCTTCCCGAAGCACTGACCCGGCAGGTCACCGATAATTCTCCGCTTGCGCTGCTCAGCCAATTATCATACGCTTTTTCAATGCCGCTTTCTCCTCCGTTCTTTCCGCACCAGCCTACCAGATGAACGGCGAGCGAGTGGTCGGAATACCTTTTCGGCACACGGTAGACCGTGACGCCGTCGCATTCGCAGTGACCGTCATCGACGTCTGTGACAAAGGGATATACCCCTTTCAGAGAAGGTGCTATGGAATTGAATTTTTCGGCTGAAAGCTGGCCGATGAGCCTTGCAGACACATCCGACGAAGGAATAATCAGCGCTTTCAGGCAGGAAGCCCCTCCTGCAAGCGCTGTTCCGTTTTTGTCGTAGATTTTTCCGCGTGTTTTTGCCAGCGTCAGCTTGTAGGTGCTGTGGTTTTCCGCTGCCGTAATATAATCCTCATGAGTGTCGATCATGACGATTCTGCCGATCAATGCGGCACAGACAGCGATCATAAAGCAAAAGATACAGGTGATTCTCTTTTCCATAAAAACAAACTCCTTCAGCAATATCATTACATATTGTTTGAAGGAGTCTGTCAATTATTCTGTTTTTTTACGTGGCAGGTGTTTGCCCGTCGGTGGACTGAGACGGAAGTGAATATTTCCAGATTCTCTTGATCCCTCTGTTTTGCAGATCGACATAGGAATAACCCTTCTGAGAGAGTTTTTTACTTGACGGATCCTGTATGATAAAATTCCCGTCCTCGGAGATGCCGGTAATCAGAACAAACTGAGAAAGATCCTGACTCTTCAGCATACAGATGACCGCGCATCCTTTTTCCGTGACTGCCTCCCGCAGTCTCTGATTGTTGCGGGATACCTCTGCGACATTCATTCCCATCGCTCTCGCGCCATTAGAAAGCAGCTTTTCGGGTTCGGTTTCAAAGGCCGTTCCTCTTGAAAAACCGGCGATGTGCACCGGCGTCATGTTGACGTCATGCATCACATAAATGGCTGCCATGGACAGACAGGTCGGAGCGCTTCCCGTCAGACCGAATACATTGCCGCTGTAGTTCATATATCCCCAGCGCATGTCCCATTGCATCAGATGAGGCGGTTGTGTGCAATCCTTGTATTCGCTGAAGTCGAGTTTTTCGGGTTGAAAATGCGTGATCTTTTTGGGATAATTGATGACAAATTCCTTGGTTTCTTCATTTTGAACAAGCATTTTCTGGATCTCGGCAGGGTAATCGTCCAGCGTAAATCCGTTCTGACTGGCAAACTCCGTGATGATCTTTTCCGCAGAGTTATTCTTCCCCAGTCCGCTTGAATACTTCAATACCGCATCCACCAAAAGCAGCACTAAGACGCCGGCAAGCACTCTCGAAAAAGTCAGCTTGATTTTTCTGTTTCGTATTTCCAAATTGATGATCTCCCCGATAGTAAAAGATTGAATGAACAAAATAATTTTATCATAATAATTAGAAAAATGCACCGTTTTATATGTAAAAAAAATAATAATATTCTCTTCCGAATCCGAAATGAGCTACGTGTGTCATTATTTCCGAGGCAAGGTCATATAATGAACCGATACAAAGGATATGACCGGAGGATGAAAAGATGAATGAGGAAAAAAGAACGGTGCGTCTGCCCCATAATGTGACAATGAACGATCGCAGAAATCTGTCGCTGACCGGTGTGGAAGAGGTGATCGGATGCGACGAGCAGCTGCTTACCGTGAAAACCAGCTTAGGAGAGCTGTCGGTCGGCGGGAACGGGCTGCATATCGGCAACTTCAACAGAAGCTCGGGTGAACTCAAAGTGGACGGCGTGATCAGAGATATTGTTTATGCCGACGCCGAGCCGGAAAAACAAGGGCTTTTTAAGAGGTTGTTTAAATAATGATGGAATACACACATTACACAACGCTCTATTCCATGCTCCAGGCCCTGTTGGCGGGAATTGTCTGGGGTGTGTATTACGACGTGTTCAGGATACTTCGCAGGATGGTCAGTTTTGACCGTTTTTCGGTGGCTTTACAGGACATCTTATTCTGGCTGACCTCGGCGATTTACATTTTTTTTGTATGTCTTCATCTCAACAACGGATTTATTCGCATATACTTTGTCGTTTTTGCTTTCATCGGATGGGCAATCTATTTTGCAACCCTCGGAAGATTTGTCTTTGCGGTTCTTGATTTTTTTATCAAGATATTCGGTCGCATTTTTGCGAAAGCTAAAAACAGAATATTGGCAGATTTGACTAAAATATATATAAAAATAAGCCGTTAAAGTGGACTCTTTATGTGAGACTGTACAAATCTTTGTAATTCCCCAAAATAAAGAAATTAATTTTGCAAATCTATTGAAATCGGATTAAATCCTGCTATAATTATATTATCGGATTTTGATTCTGTGTTTATTTCTATATAAATTTATCATATAATGTGGAGTATAAATAGAATGGCAAAAAAGAAAGAGGTTCGCAAAAGGCCTGTACATGGGGATGGCCTTTGGGATAAGGCTAAAAAAAAGCTGCGAGAATCGACCGGTTTCGTCAAAAGGCAGCAGTTTGAATGGCTTCAAATATTCAAATCCGCCAAAACAAGCACTAAGGTGGTAGTGACATCAGTTATTCTTGGTGTTTTTTTATTCGTTGTTGTTTCCGTTACGCATTCCTTGAATTCTATTTCCGAAAAGAAGAAGGCAATTGAAGAAATCGAAAGGCAAATAGAGATCCAGCAGAGGCTCAATGAGGAAATAGAGAACGAGCTGAAGGGCAATATGGACGAAATTATAGAAGGCAGGGCTCGTGAACTGGATATGGTGTATCCGGATGAAGAAGTATTTATCAACAATGCGGGCTGATGGTCTATCAGTCCGGGCTTGAATATAATCAGTCATCAAATTTGGAGGATAATAGACATATGGCATTTGAAGTTGGACAACTTGTCGAGGGCAAGGTCACAGGCATCATGAATTACGGCGCGTTTGTCGACCTTGGCGATAATACGTCAGGTATGGTGCATATTTCCGAGGTTGCGCCTGTTTATGTCAAGGAAATCAAGGATCATCTGACAGTCGGTCAGACTGTGAAGGTCAAGATTCTCGGCATAGACGAAAAGGGCAAGATCAGCCTTTCCATCAAACAGGCGGAGCCAAGACCGCAGGGCGGTAATCGCCGCGGAGGAGCTTCCGGCGGACGTCCTCAGGGCGGCAGAGGCGGATCGGACAATTATGACTGGAACCGCAGACAGAATTCCTCAGACAATTTTGACGATATGCTTTCAAAGTTCATGGCTTCCAGCGATGAAAAGATTTCCGGACTTAAAAAGGATAACCGCCGCAGCCGCAAGGGCGGAAGCGGAGGCAACGGCGGCGCAAATCAATGGTAAACGGTTCGTGCGCCGGTGATTTTGTCTTTTTCATTACATATTCAAAATAATGCAAACTGGCGGTTGCCGCAATTTTCATATTGATGTGCGGCAGCCGCTTTTGGTGTGTTTATTTATTTTTTTGCAAAAGAGGGTATTTTCTTGATTTTTATCAATGCGAATGTTTACACAGCCGAGGAAAAGGTCTTTTCCAACGGCTATTTAGCTGTCAGGGACGGAAAAATTGCCGGCGTCGGGAGCATGGATGAAGTTGTTCCGTCCGACAAGGAAACGGTTATCGATCTAAACGGCAAGAGCATCTATCCCGGATTTGTCGACGCGCACACCCATCTCGGAATGTGGGAGGACGGCATGGGCTTCGAGGGAGAGGACGGCAACGAAATGGGCATGACAACAGCCGCTTCGCTCAGAGCCATTGACGCCGTCAACAGCTTTGACCGCTGCTTCGAGGAGGCTCGCAGAGCGGGTGTCACTTCTGTCGTGACGGGTCCCGGAAGCGCCAATCCGATCGGCGGAACGATGGCGGCGGTCAAGACCAAAGGCGGCAGAATAGACAGCATGATCATCAAAGCGCCTGTTTCCATGAAAATGGCGCTGGGTGAAAATCCCAAGAACGTCCATCACGACCGCGACGAATCGCCTATGACCCGCATGGCCACCGCCAAGATCATCCGGGAATCTCTCACCAAAGCCGTGCGCTATGCGCAGGACGTTGACAAGGCGGCTGAGAGCGACGATTATGACCTTCCTGACTTTGACGCGGAATGTGAAGCGCTGCTCCCGGTGGTGCGGGGACAGCTTCCGGTGCACATTCACGCCCACCGTCGGGACGATATTTTCACCGGCATCCGCATTGCGCAGGAATTCGGGCTGAAATATGTGGTGGTGCACGCGACAGAAGGACATATGGTGGCGGACGAGCTTGCGGAATGCGGCGCCGATGTGTTCAGCGGGCCGTTTCTCAGCGACCGTTCCAAGCCTGAACTGATCAATCTCACGCCGTCGTCGCCGGGAATCATGGCGGCTGCCGGCATCAGAACGGCGATCATTACCGATCACCCGGTCATTCCCATTCAGTATCTTCCGCTCTGCGCAGGACTTGCCGTGCGGGAGGGAATGGATTACGATACCGCACTCAGAGCCATCACTATTACCCCTGCAAAGATTCTGGGGCTTGTCGACAGAATAGGTTCCTTGAAGCAGGGAAAGGACGCGGATTTTTCGATATTTGACGGCGATCCGCTCACGCTTGCATCCAAGCCGCTTGCGGTGTTTATCGACGGAAAGGCCGTGTACGACACGGGAATCACAGAAGGGCAGATGAACAACAGATGAGGACAATCAATGTATCCGAAATAACCGAAAAGGTGCGTGATCTCTGCATCAGCGCCAACAAGGTGCTGCCGGACGATCTGATCGGCAGGATAGAGGTCTGTTCCGGCTGCGAGAAATCACAGCTCGGCAGGTCGATCTTTGACGATATGAAGGCGAATATCGCCGCGGCCAAGGAACTGGATATTCCGGTCTGTCAGGACACGGGAATGGCTGTGGTGTTCGTAGAGGTGGGACAGGACGTTCACATCGAGGGCGGTCTGCTGGAGGATGCCATCAATGCAGGCGTTCACAGGGGCTACACCGAAGGACTGCTGCGCTGTTCGGTGGTGGCTGATCCCCTTCGCAGGGTCAACACGGGCGACAACACGCCGGCTGTCATCCACACGCGTATCGTGGCAGGCGATAGAATCAGGCTGACGGTTGCGCCGAAGGGATTCGGCAGCGAAAATATGAGCAGATTGAAAATGTTTACACCCGCCTTCGGTCGGGAAGATATTATTGCGTACATCGCAGAGACCGCGAAAATCGCAGGAGGCAATCCCTGCCCGCCCATGGTATTAGGTGTGGGAATCGGCAGCGATTTTGAGGGCTGCGCGCTGCTCGCCAAGAAGGCGCTCTGCCGCAGTCTGGATACGCCCAATCCCGACGAATTCTACCGTGCGATGGAATCGGACGCTCTGGAAGCGGTCAACGCGACAGGTGTAGGGCCGCAGGGCTTCGGAGGAAGCGTGACCGCCCTTGCAGTGAACATTGAAGCCGCTCCGACGCATATTGCCGGTCTTCCGGTGGCGGTCAACGTGGGCTGTCATGTGACCCGTCACGCCAGCGCCGAGATTTGATTGTGACAGACTGAACCATATAATTTCCGCCCGTGGGCATTGCACCTGCGAGGCGGATTTTCTTGTCTGTGGTAAAAAGATGCAAATGTTAAATTTTATTAAATTTTAGAATATATACAACATATTTTTGGTAAATATGTTATAATATAAGCGGAAACAAAAATAGCGCGATATTTCGCTTGTTTCCGGACTTTCATTAATTCTCTTACGGAGAAGGGAGCATACATTTATGAAACTTACTATTACAGGCAGAAAGATCAATCTCAGAGATTCGTTCAAGGAGAGAGTGGAAAAGAAGTTTAACCGATTTGATAAATTCTTCGACGAGAACGCGGATGCCGACGTCACCGTCACCATGGAGCGCAACAGATACACCATCGAAGTGACCGTCCGCAGCAAGGGATATATTTACCGAGCCGAGAAATCCGGTCTTGACCTCGACGAAGCGCTTGACCTGGTGGTTGACAGCCTTTCCGCACAGATTCGCCGCAACAAGAAAAAGCTCGCCAAGAGATTCAAGAACACCAATACGGTTGAGATGTTCGAGCCGTTCGGCGGCGATTACGAAGAAGAGCCGGTGGAAGACGAGCAGTTCCAGATCGTCCGCACCAAGAAATTCCCGGTCTTTGCCATGGACGTCGATGAGGCTGTGCTTCAGATGAATATGCTCGGTCATCAGTTCTTTATGTTCCGCAACGTCGAGAACGGTTCCATCAATGTGGTCTACCGCCGCCGTGACGGAGACTACGGTCTGCTGATCCCCGAGGACAAATAATTTTTTATCGAGTTGAATGATAATTTAACATAATAAGGCGGCTCGCTGTTGTTCCGGTGTGGAGCAAAACAGCGAGCCGCTTTTGGATATTTATTGCAAAGAAACGATCAGCGAGTCGAGCATGGTGTCGTTGTGCATGATGGCGACGACGGAACCGTCGGGAATTTCGTCTTCCTCTTCAAGCTCCTTTGAAGTGACGCGGTAGGTGAGTGTACCTTCATTTTTGTATTGCTCGGGGGCGTTGGGGTCGATGGCAAGCTCCAGTTCCACCATGACGGAAAGCACCGAGACTTTGCCGGAGAGCTGGGCGGTGGTGGAGACGTTGAGCAGCTTCCCGTTGAAACGGTCGATGGAGAGCTGGGAACCTTCCCGCACCGTGAGGCGAACCTGTCTGACAGTGTTTTCGTAGGCGGTCACCGAGGCGATCATCTTCTGATACAGCGCGGGATCCAGACTCTCGCGGTCGCTCACGCTCAGTGCATTGTAGGCTTCCCGTACCGCCCTGACCTGATTGGCGTCAAAGGACGTGGGGGAGTCGGGAAGGGCTTTGATCATGTTTTCCAGTTCCTTTACCTCTGAGTCTGCCTCTTCCTCCGATGTGTAGTCCTCATCGGACGATACGTCTGGCTGCGAAATGACTGGCATCTCGGATACGGTGCTTTCCTCCGGGATCACCGATGTAACGTCGGTGGCGCTGTCCTTCAGCTTGAGCCTGAAATGCTTCGCTATGCCGTCCGCGTCTGCTCTTCCGAGTGCAGCCAATTCACTGTCGCTGTCGAGAAAGCCCGAATCCGCGTCGATGAAGGCGTGTTCAATCAGTATCCCGGGAATTCCAAGTCTGCTGATCGGTTCACCCACCACATAATAATAGTCGCCCGTTTCGGTGGTTCCGTCGGAGAATTTATAGACTCTGCCGCCGCTGCTTTTTTTGGTCTTGATTCCCCGGCTGTTCAGTCCGAGAGCGGTCAGATTGGCGAGAATATCCTCGCCCAGAGCCGTGCACTGCACGTTGTATTTCGGTTCGTGTTTGGTGACTGGGACAAACACCTCGCAGCCGTTGGCGCTTTTGTTGGCTGCGGAATTGATGTGCAGACTGATGAAGATATCCGCGCCGACGTCTCCGGCAACGCTGACGCGCCGACTGAGAGAGGACTTGCCGTATGTACTGTCCACGCCGGTGTGGGTCATATATACCCGCACGCCCTTGTACTGGTTCAGCCTGTCGCGGCAGGCAAGCGCGATTTTCAGATTGATGGACGATTCGCACAGACCGAGGTTCCTGTTGACCGCGCCGGTATCGGAGCCGCCGTGTCCCGGGTCGAGCACAATGATCAGATCGTCCCTGCCCTGGCTTTCGAAGTGGATGACGGCGGTTGTTACCCCTGTTATGATCAGAGCTCCGCACATGATGACAATCACAAACATCCGGGCGATCCGGCTGGGCACCGAATACTGCTTTTCGGTCTGCTTTTCGGTCTGCTTTTCCGACTTCTTGACTGTATTTTCCGCATTTGCTTTTGAAAAAATCCTGCTCAATTCATATCACCTTCGCTTGATTCGGCATAACGGTTGCCACTACTATTATAATATCTATCTTCCGTTTTGAAAAGAGATAATAAAGAAAATGAATGTTAATTTTTTTGCCGAATAATATGCACAATTATTATAAATGTTTATGCAAAACATAGATTCTTCATAATTCCAACAAATACTTATGATTTTTGTTGCTTTTTTAGAAATATTCTGTTAGAATTATACAAGATAAATTTTACATAATCTCAGTGAAATTTATGTATAATTTTGGTTTTTTATACAAGGAGAAGAAATTAACATGTCATTCAAACGCAAGACCATTCGCAGAGCAATCGCACTTATGATGGTGATGTTGACGGCGGTAACGGTCAATTGTACCGCCTCGAAGTCCGTCGCATTGGCCGCGAGCGTCACCAAGGGCAATGTCAATGTCAGAGCGCTCAATGTGCGAAAGGGCCCGGGAGTGGAAAACGCCATCATCAATGTTATTCACAAAGGCGATACGGTCGAGATTGTCAAGACCGTGAACGGTTGGCACAGAATAACGCAGGGAAAAAACAAATTCGGCTGGGTATCTGCGAATTATATTGATTCCGGTAAAGCCAAAAAAAACGCTTTGGTTTCTGCCTCGCCCAGCAGCAAAACGGCAAGCGTTACAAAGAAGAATACCTCCGTGAAGACCAACGGAATCGTCACGGTGACTGGAAGCTATACCAACTTCAGGAAGGGCGCGGGAACAGGTTACGGCATCATCAGAAAGATAACCTACGGCACCACCGGAGATATTCTGGAAAAGAAGGGTTCATGGTATAGGATTCAGCTCAAGGATGGAAAAACAGGCTGGGTCTATAAGCAATACGTCAGTGAATCAGGTTACAAAGACGCGGCGGAGTCTTCTTCCAAGACAAAGAAGATCGTCGTTAGCGCATACACTGTCAACGTCCGTACAGAGCCGTCCACCTCCGGCAAGCTGGTGACCGCCATCCGGAAGAATGAGGTGTATACTTATTCCGAGTGTAAAAACGGATGGTATAAGATAGTGACTCCCTCGGGTGAAAGCGGTTATGTCAACGAAAAGTACGTGGAATCATTCAAAAGCTACCCTGTGGAGGGCGGAGGCAAATATCTGTGGCCGACACAGACCGCTACCCGGATAACCACCCGCTTCGGAGTCAGGAATCACAAGGGCGTCGACATCGCCGCTCCGGGAGGGTCCCAGATCATTGCCGTCGCTGACGGAACGGTCTGCAGCGTCTCCTACAATCCCAAGGGCTTCGGTCATCTGATCGTGATCAAGCAGAACGACGGTCTCAAAGCCTATTACGGTCATATGCAGAAGGCTACCTTCTTAAAGAAGGGTGACAAGGTCAAAGCAGGCGATACCATCGGAATAGTCGGTTCCACCGGCAAATCCACCGGCAATCATCTTCATCTCGAATTCCGCAAGGGCGATGAACGCATCGATCCGCTGACATACTATCCGAACATGAAATAAACCGTTCGGTCAGATAAAAAAGAGGTCTCAATGATGATTTCAGGTCATTGAGCCTCTTCTTTTTTTGCGTCCTTTTGCATAAGAATTACTATTCCAAAATGCGAAAGGCTTGTGTGTGAAAATGGAAAATGATGAAATGAACACCTATGCGGATGAAACGCTTTATCGGATATATATAAAGCTATCCGGCGTCATCTCACGGGACAGGTATCAATTTGAACTCATTCTCTGCCTGACGTTGGGCATCCTGTTCGGGTGTGTGACGCAGTCGGTTTACGGTGGGAGCAGCGACTGGAAGGGCGTGCTTGCAGGTTATTGCGCGGGATTTCTCCCTTCTCTGCGTGCCGTCTTTCCCGTGACACTCGGATTTGTGGCGGCGGTTTTTGCCGTCGCTCCGTTTGCCTATGTCCGGCTGCTGATTTATCCCCTGTCGGCAGTACGGGCCATGGGGTTGGGTGCGCTGTGCTGCGGCGCATTGCAGTGCGGAAGTCTGCGGGAGGTGAGCTTTGCCTCCATCGTGCTGCTGCCTTATGCGGCAGTCAACTGTCTGATTGCGGTGTACGCCGGAGAATATGCCCTCGGTCTGAGGGAGTCGTTTACCGGGGAGAATCAGGGATTGACCAGGAGCTTGATCGTTCATACCCTGAAAATGCTGTCCTGCTATCTTGCGCTTGCCGCGTTGTCCTGCGTTGTGTTTGCTTTGTCATGCCTGCTTTTTGGCATCTATCTTATCTGATGCCGCTTGTGCTGCCGAAGCCGCCGTCTCTTACGCCGTCGGCGTCGTCGTCCGCCGTTATTCCGAAGGGCATGAAAATGCCCTGCGCAAAGCAATCTCCGGCTTGGAGCGTCAGGGTCTTCCCTTCATTGGAGTCGTTTGTCATCTTGATGAAAATATGCCCCTCGTTGCCCGAAAAATAATAGTCGCTGTCGATCACGCCCACCGTGTTGTTGAGCTGAAGGCGGTATTTAAAGCCCAGTCCGCTTCGCGGAAAGATCAGCAGCACCCATCCGTCGTCAATTTGTGCGCGTATGCCGGTGGGAATCTTGGCAGTCTGTCCGGGTGCAAGCTCGAGGTC
>ONID01000097.1 GCA_900317765.1 uncultured Eubacteriales bacterium
TTTCATTGACACGCACGACACCAAGCGCATTTCCGAGGAATGCAAGGGCAACACCGACCTGCTGCTGCAAAAGCTGACCATGCTGTTCACCCTGCCCGGAACGCCCTGTATTTATTACGGCACCGAGATTGCCCTCAGAGGCAGAGAGGAATGGGAAAACCGAAGCTGCATGCCGTGGGACGAGATCGACAGCGGCAAATATTCCGAGATTTTCTCGGAAGTCAGTCTTTTGATAAGACTGCGGCACGAATGTCAGCCCCTCAAAGGTTCTGCGATCGAATTCATTCATCACGACGGAAAACCGAGGGTATTGCATTATCTGAGAAGCGATGAAAGCTTAAACAAAAAAATCGGCGTTTGCCTCAACTGCGGCAATGAGGATTTTTCGTTCACCCCGGAAGGAAAGGCGCTGTTCAGCCGACTGTATGACGGAGAAAAGATTATGCCGAACGGTACGGTGATATATGAGATGTGACCGCATCGGATGACAGAAAGGAGCCTGGTTCCATGCCGATATTCAGCTTTAATTTTTCCGACCCGGTCAAATCTCTGTTTGCCAAAAAAAAGCCGGAGCCGCTTGTCATTGAAGACGAGCTGGGTACTTTTACCATGAAGAATCCCGAAACAGACAAATTCTTTTCCGGCGAAATCGACCTGCCCTTCGGCAAAGTGGACATTATGCTTGAACCGGACGGCAACGAATCGGTTTCGGCGCAAAATGCGCTGCGGCATCTTCACACCTTCGTCCCGAACGCCGCCGATTGGGATACGAGAATCAAGCAGTCCGCCGCCGACGAATTTGCCGAAAAGGACGGAACCATCGAAACGTGGGGAGGCTGTGAGAGCGACAGCGAAGGGGAAACCATCTCCAAAGAAGAATTCATGCGCCGCATAGCAATGAATTTCATCTGTTTCTACAGCGACGGCAGCATCTTCCTTGACTACAATCTCGACGATATGTTCACCGACCACGGACTTGGGGTCAACGCCGACATTTCAGGAAAAATCGAATCCTGCGCCCTGTGGGGCTAAGAGCGCTCGCATTCGCTCGCTAAGATAATAGATAATGGAGAATAAAGAATAGATAATAGTGACAGCGATGAGGGGTTGCAATTGTTTGATTCAGGTGATATAGTATAAGTGGGATTTTGTAAATATAACAGACAGGACTTGATAAAAATTGAAAAAGACAAAAATCTTCATCGACGGCAGCGAGGGAACCACCGGACTGCGCATTTACGAGCGGTTTGAGGGACGGGACGACATTGAGCTGCTCCGCATTGCAAGCGAACTGCGCAAGGATCCCAACGAGCGCAGGCGCGTGATCAATGCGTCGGATATTACCTTCCTCTGCCTTCCGGACGCGGCGGCGAGAGAATCGGTGTCGCTTGTGGAAAATGAAAACGTCCGCATCATCGACACTTCCACCGCTCACCGCACGGAAAGCGGCTGGGCATACGGTTTTCCGGAGCTTTCCAAGGCGCACAGGGAGGCGATCAGGACGGGCAACAGAATCGCAGTTCCCGGCTGCCACGCAAGCGGGTTCATCGGCGTGGTGTATCCGCTGATTGCGGGCGGAATCCTGCCGAAGGATTATCCGGTTTCCGCCTTCTCGCTGACCGGCTACAGCGGCGGCGGCAAGAAGATGATTGCCGAATACGAGTCCGAAGGCAGACACAGCGACATCGACGCTCCCAGAGAATACGGTTTGACCCAGCAGCACAAGCACCTGAAAGAGATGAAGGCGGTCACGGGTCTGGAAAGGCTGCCGCTGTTCTCTCCCATCGTCGCGGATTACTACAGCGGCATGGTGGTTTCGGTGCCGCTGTACACGGAATATTTTGCCAAGTGCAAAAATCCGCAGGAGCTGACCGCATATTTTGCCGATTACTATAAGGGCGAGAAATTCGTCAAGGTGGATGAAACAGGCGGTTCGGAACTGTACGGCGGCATGCTGGCGGGCAATTCCCTCTCCGGCTGGGACGGCATGAAGATCTACGTCACCGGCAACGAGGAAAGAATTGTTGTGTCGGCGCAGTTCGACAACCTCGGCAAGGGTGCATCCGGCGCGGCGATTCAATGCCTGAATATCATGCTCGGCTGCGACGAAGCCAAGGGACTGCAATTATGACGCAGATCAATCATTATTAACGGAGGTTCTCTCTGCGCCTGCGGCAATTCAAAAACCGAAGCGGTATCCTCTGACATCGCGTCACAGTCCGAATTGACACCGGCACAGCAGGTCGAAAATCATCTTCTGGAAGAGTTTACCAAAATGTACGGCGACAATATGGAATTATGCGAATTCAAAACGATCAAAATCTATTCCGCCGAAGAAATAGAGGAGAATGCGGAATTATTTCAAGACCTCAAATTCTCGGATAACGACATTGTTTTTGCTGCCACCTATGATCTGAAGGCTCCTGACGGAATGGATCCCACTCCGCTTACCCCTGCCAACGGGGAAGAAGACGGTCAATGGGTTCGGGACAAATATGCGTGCGGCTATCTGAAATTCGTTTCCGAAGGGGAGTATGTGCTGGAAAGCTGGGGAACATCCTTCTGATCAATGAAAACCATAGTGGAGGCTTATTCTGATGAAGCACTTCATTAGACTCAACGATCTGAATATACAAGATGTGCAGGCAATCTTCCGGCTGGCGGATGAATTTCGCGCCGGAAAGCACAGGGGATGCCTGCAAGACGGCACGATAGCGCTTTTCTTTCCCGAATCCAGCATACGCACGAGGATCACCTATGAGCGCGGGATATACCTGATGGGCGGTCAGAGCGTGCTGTTCCCTCCGTCGTCACTCGACAAGAAGGAGGATGTGGGCGATGTGGTCGCGTACCTGAGCAACTGGGTGAGCGGAATTGTGGTAAGGCATAAGAATATTGCTCTTCTCGACAAAATGGCGAACAATAAAATGATTCCCGTCATCAACGCCATGACCGATGTCAACCACCCCTGCGAAATGCTTTCGGACGTGTACGCGCTTTCCAAGATTTTCCCCGACGTGTCCAAGCTGAAAATCCTCTTTGTGGGAGCCTGCGGCAATATCGCCCTCGCGTGGAAGGAAGCGGCGGCGCTGTTCGGATTTGAGCTGACACAGAGCTGTCCTCCAAAATATGCGATGGACGGAGTGGAGAATATACCCGATTTAAAACAGGCAGCCGTCGGCAAGGACGTGATCTGCACCGATTCGCTCAGTGCCGACAAGCTGCCGGATTTCGCCGGTTATCAGATCACGCCGGAGATCATGCAAAGCTCCGGCTGCAAGCTGCTCAATCCCTGTCCTCCTTTCTACCGCGGAGAAGAAGTATCCGCAGAAGTCGTTCAGGATGACCGGTACGGATTTGTCGGATATGATTTCAAATCGAGAAATATATCTCAGACGGAAAGTATAAGCTGTTAAGCATAGGTACTGGTTTTTGATTCTTTTACAACCTTCTACCTTCTACCAAACATTTTTATAAGGCGGTGTAATAAAATATGGCAGACAATAGGATTATGACAAATCTCGACCCGAAGATCATCAAATTCAAGGCATTGGTAGAGGAAAGCCCGAATATCGTATTTTTTGGCGGCGCAGGTGTTTCCACCGAAAGCGGCATACCCGATTTCCGCAGCAAAGACGGACTCTACAATCAGAAGTATGACTATCCGCCGGAGCAGATTCTCAGCAGGACATTCTTTGACAGAATGCCGGAGGAATTTTACAAGTTCTACCGAGACAAGCTCAATTCACTCAAATACGAGCCTAATATCACTCATTTCAAGCTCGCCGAGCTGGAACGACAGGGCAAGCTGCGTGCGGTTGTCACCCAGAATATCGACGGTCTGCACCAGAAGGCAGGTTCCAAGAGAGTTCTCGAGCTTCACGGCAGTGTTCTGCGGAATTACTGTATGAAATGCGGCAAATTCCACAGCGCACAGAAGGTATTCGGAAGCACTGGAATACCGCGGTGTGAATGCGGCGGCGTCATCAAGCCCGACGTGGTGCTCTATGAGGAATCGCTCGACAACCGTGTGATCGAGCAGTCGATCAATGCCATTGCCCAAGCGGATATGCTGATCGTAGCCGGCACATCTCTTACGGTTTATCCCGCCAGCGGATTGATCAATTATTTCCGGGGAGAACATCTGGTGCTTATTAACCGCGACGCAACGCCCTATGACGGTAAGGCCGATCTGGTGATAAAGCAAAATCTCGGCAAGGTTTTTTCCGCGCTGTGATATAAGGTGTCGGCAGAAAAAACGGAATGTAGGCGGCTTAAACTGATAATCACATATTTTTCATACAATATTCAATATTTTTTCGGTAAAGTATGTTATAATATCCTTTACTGATAAGAATATAGGTTTACATGGAGGTTGTTTGAATGAATCATCTTCTGAAAATGTTGGATCTGACTCCCGCCCAGATCAACGATATACTCAATCTTGCCGATCAGCTCAAATATGAGCAGAAGCACGGCATCAGCCACCGTCTGCTGGAGGGCAAAACGCTCGGTATGATATTCCAGAAGTCTTCCACCCGCACAAGAGTTTCTTTTGAAGTGGGAATGTACCAGCTTGGCGGTCAGGCGCTGTTCCTTTCCTCTCACGATTTGCAGATTGGCAGAGGCGAACCGGTAGAGGACACCGCCCGTGTGCTGTCACGCTATCTCGACGCCATTATGATCAGAACATACGAACAGCGCGAAGTGGAGGATCTGGCCAAGTACGGCGCGATTCCTGTTATCAACGGTCTAACAGATTTTGCGCATCCCTGCCAGGTGCTTGCCGACCTCATGACCATCCGCGAGGTCAAGGGCAGACTCGACGGTCTGAAGCTTTGCTTCATCGGCGACGGCAACAACATGATGAATTCCCTCATCGTCGGCGCTCTCAAGTGCGGCATGAAGGTTGCTGTCGCATGTCCCGAGGGATATGAGCCCGACAGATCGGTGATCGAATTTGCGGCGCAGGTGGGCGGTTTTGAGATGTACCGCGACCCGAGAGGCGCAGCTCGTGCAGCAGACGTCGTCATCACCGACGTATGGGCTTCCATGGGTCAGGAAGAAGAAGCGGCGCAGCGCAGAGCGATATTTGCGGGTTTCCAGATCAACGACGAGGTCATGAAGTACGCCAAGAGCGACGCGATGGTGCTTCACTGTCTGCCGGCTCACAGGGGCGAGGAAATCACTTCCGCCATGCTCGAAGCTCACGCCAACGAGATCTTTGAGGAAGCCGAAAACCGTCTGCACGCGCAGAAGGCCGTGCTGGTCAAGCTGCTCGGCGAGAAGAAATAAATATACCGAATGAAATAATGAATCCGGCTGTGTGCGTTTTCTGTTAAAGAAATTGTTCACAGCCGTTTTTTTCTTGAAAAATTATTAAAAATATATGAAATATCTATTATATAATTTCGAAATAAATAATTGAAAAAAACAACATATTAATATATAATACGTAATGGAACAGCAAGAAAGCAGATGCTATCAATAGGGGGGGATATTATGACGCTGACAGAATTCAAATGTAAAAACTGCGGAAGCAGAGATTTGGACATTGATTTGGAAAAGCATATGTGTTATTGTAAATACTGTGACACTATTTATTCCATTGACAATTATGAAGGCGGTAATAATATTGCCATAACCAATAAAATCAGCATCAATATTATTTACACAGCCAATGAAAATCCATCTGTAGATAAACTGATAAAGAATGCAAATGAGTATTTAAACTACTTTAAAGATTACGAAATGGCAAGAGAAATGTTTAGTAAAGTGATATTTGAAGCTCCTAAGGACTATCGTGGATGGTGGGGACTGGTAAAAGTCGATAACTATAATTTGGATGCAGCGGCGGCTTTCGAAAATGGTGTAGATCCGTATGATTACGAAGAGGAATCCAAACATTTTGAATATGCAATGAAGGTTGCTTCCAAATCAGTGGCCGAAAAATTACAGGAATTCTGGGATGAATATCTGCAGAGTTTCGATAATTATATATTTGAAGAACTGCAAGGAATGGTAAATGATCTCAACGATCAAATAAGCGAGTTAAAGCATCAGATTAAAAAAGAACGAAAAAAATATTGTGATAACAATGCGAAAATGGTAGCTATCGCATTATTATGTGTGGCTTTAATCATTTTGGCAGTTAGCAAGGATTCTGAGAAAGCCTTTTATCCGATTTCACTTTTGATGTTGGTAGGTTTGATGCTGATTGTGCCTCTTTATAATGGAATTTTATATATTTCTGGAACTGATTATGATAAACTTCAGGATTTTATTAAAGAGAAAATGGTCAAAATAAAAAAGTTGAAGGAACAACGTGATCGGATACAAAAAGAGATAAATGATTATTTCGAAAATTAAACTATACAAACAACGGCTTCACAGCATTTTTTCACTGTGAAGCCGTGTTGCATTAATTGAAAATAACCTTTGCTATGTCAGAATAAAGCTGTTCGCCGCGGTCGTTGGTAATTACACAATAGACCTGCATCCCCTCCCATGTGTCGTTGGGCATGGCAGTCACAGAGGACGCGGTATTGTTTTTCCAAATGTTCCAATCCTTCTGACCTTTTTTGATGAAGTACCACTGATAGCTTAGTCCGCTTCCCTTTGCCTCCACAAAGAATGTTGTTAAGCGGTATTGTCCGCGGATCTGCTGTACGTTTACGGGATGCGTCAGTATGGCAAAGTCGCTGTCTTCGGCAGGGATGAGGGTGACGGAAGCGGTTGCGGATGTTGCCGTGACGCCGTATGCATCCGTGACTGCGCAGCGAACCTGCATTCCGTTCCATGTGGTGTTGGAAGGAGGCGCAATCTCGGCAGTGGTGTATATTTTCCAGATATTCCAGTCGGAAGCCCCCTTCTTTTTGTAATACCACTGGTATTTCAGATTGTTACCGGTGGCTTTCACAGAGAAGGAAGCCTTGTGTCCTGCGGAAATGGAGATGCTTTCAGGCTGTGAAATGATTTTAACCGTATCATTTGCAATCGTGACGGCTGCCGCGTCGGAATACATAGTCTTTCCGCTTGCATTTGTGATCCTGCAGCGCACCTTCATTCCGTCCCAGCTGTCGTTGGCGGCCGCTGAGGTCTGTGCCTTGTCGTGTCCCTTCCAGAGGGTCCAGTCGGAAGCACTCTTTTTCCTGATATACCACTGATACTTCAGGTCGGTGCCTGTCGCTTTCACGTTGAAGGAGGTGACTCTCCCGGTTACCGCGGTTACATTTGCCGGCTGAGAAGTGATCCTGATAATGTCGTCAATTGTGACAAACGCCGGTTTGGATGACAGAACCGTTCCGTCACCGTTTGTCACCTTGCAGCAGACCTGCATGCCGTTCCATGTGGAATTGGATACGGAAGAAATCTGTGCCTTGTTGTGTCCCTTCCAGAGCGTCCAGCCGGACGCTCCCTTCTTTTTGTAATACCATTGGTACGTGAGAGAACGACCGCTTGCCTTAACCGAGAATGTTGCCGTTTCTCCTACACGGAAAGTTCCGCTTGCAGGCTCAACCAGAATTTTAAATATGTCTGTAAGATACACGGTAGCTGCGTTGGTGGTCAGTTGTTCACCGCACTCGTCGGTGACGGTGCAGCGCACCTGCATTCCGTTCCATGTGCTGTTGGCTTTGACAGACATCCAGTAGGCGATACGCCCGTTCCATACCGACCACCCGGATGCACCGAGCTTTTTGTAATACCACTGATATTTTAAACCAATGCCCTTTGCAGACGTGACAAAGGTGGTATATCTGTCGGTCGAGGTATAAATATCTTCCATCGGCGTGGTGATGGCCAGCGCGTCCCGGATTGTGATGAGCGTTTCGTCCGATGTCAGCGAAGTGCCGTTGCTGTCGGCGACAATACATCGCACTCGCATTCCGTCCCATGTCTTGTTGGCAAAGGCAGTTAATGTGCTGCCTGTGTGACCCTTCCAAATTGACCAGCCGGAGGCGTTCCTCTTTCTGAAATACCACTGATATGTCAGATTGCTGCCCTTTGCGCTGACTGATAGAGTCAAAGAGTCCTCACTGTTCAGCTTTATTTCTTTTGTCGGCTGTTTCAGTATCCTGCATGCGTCGGTGACATTGACAGTGAAGTGATTGGTGCTTTTGACGTGACCGTATGCGTCGGTAACGGTGCAGTAGTATTTTGCGCCGTCAATGGATTGCTCGAGCTTGAGGAGGAATGACGCTGTTGTAATGTCACTCAGCAGGGTGGCTGTTTTCTCGCTTGGAAGAATCCGATACCATTTGCAATGAATGTCTTTCCCGCTGGCATAGGAATTCATGGTTACCGTCTCGCCCGATTTGCCTGAAATGTCATTGATGTAGCTGCTGACGTAAAGCGGTATTTCGACCTTCATGCTGTAGGTTGTTGTCTTGCCGCCGTAGTGGAGAGTCACCGGATGAATGCCGTCCTCACTGAACTTTTTGGGCGAATAACCGACCTTCTGAATGTCAACGTTTTCTGTCGTTCCGTCGTTGAATGACGCCTCGAGTTCAAGTCCGGTAATATTGAAATATGAGTTGGTATTGGTCACGACTTTGTCTGGCGTGCGCAATATTTTTAGCGAACTGACTTTTTTGCCGTCGCAGTAAACGTCGGAAAGATATTCTATATCAGTATTAATGCCGGCCATATAATAACCGTCTGCGCCGTCTTCAGTGGAATATGCCTTTATCTGACGGTATTCGTTATATGTTCCGGGGTAATAGATTACGCGGATGCCGTAGGTGCCTTCAAAAGCGAGATACCCTACGGTTCTGAGTGAACGCGGCAGAGAGATGCATGTGAGGTTTTGCATATAGCTCAATGTGTAGGGCGCTATCTCGGTGACTCCCTCCGGTATCTCCAGACAGAACACATCTTTGTCTCTTACACCGCGCAGTACGCCGTTATCTATCATCATTCCGTTACTGTCAAACGGAGGCGTGCTTCCGGATGCCTTCACGCCTCTTATTCCCGGATAAAACAGCGTCAGGATACAAACTGCAAAACACAGAACCAACAGGGAAGTAAACTTCTTCATAAAAAACACACCTCATTTTCATGACATTTATTAATCACATTATACATTGTTTTGGGAAAAATGTCAATATGACCGACTGCATTATCATAAGAGAAAAAATCCCTCGGGAACATTCCTGCGAAGTTCCCGAGGGAGAAAGGAGAATAATACAAAAAATCGGAAATTATTTGTCTGACTGTGAAACAGTTGTGTCCGTCTTTGATTTGTCTGACGAGAGATTAAAGGGCAGCCATGAGAAATCCAGCTTATCCGTATCTATGAATTTAGGCTCCTTGTTTTCAATATGGACTTTAAGGCCGGAATAATCATCCGCATTTTTCATATCAGACAGATCGGTGTAGATGGAAATATCGTCGTTTTTATAAACAAAAACCTTATTTCCTTTTTCGGCAACAGGGACAGAATTTTCAAGCAGCGCTTTGTATGCCACCAAGAATGCTTTGTCGCTGGTATCAATGTTCTTGATCAATCCGGACATGGCATTTCCTAAAAGAACAATAGATGTAATGCCCGGTTCTTTCTGTTCATTCAATACAGGAGTGAATGAGAAATCCATGGTAACGATTTTTCCGAAACGAGTGTCTGCTTTTATATTCATCATATTGTGGAACTTTGTGACGGTATCCCCATTTTTCAGAGCATTGATTTCTTTTTTGCTTAACGTGCAGTCTTCGTCACTCATGGAAATAATAGTTGCGCCCATGACCTGACCGAGAGAGAAGCTGTTGGTGTCACATGCGTTGAATCGGTCAGAATAAGAGGCTACTGTTATTCCGATGTCTCTGTTCACCGTGATACCCATCCAGACAACGGCTACAATAAGCCCGATTGTCACAATACCGGTGACCAGCATGGTGATGAGAGCCGCTTTACCGGAGACAATCTTTTTGGAACGGGAATCATTATCGTAATCGAGATAATCGTCGTCTTCGTTTTCATCGGTCGATTCGGACTTTTCATATGTATCATCAGACACGGGTTCTTCGTCTTCGATTTCTTCGATATCATCTGAGCCGGTTTCTTCAGAATCCAAGATGTCCATCTCTTCTTTCTGATTAGCTGCCCCGTTTTCAAGAGCAATGATGGTGCTCATAATATCTATTTCTTCGTCTTCATCATCCGGTTCACCCGGGAAAAAGACGGTTTCGTCGACTTCTTCAGCTTCTTCTAC
>ONID01000028.1 GCA_900317765.1 uncultured Eubacteriales bacterium
CGCGGGAAATGCCGTGACCGTCTGTTCCATGGAGAATGTCGACCCTGTGGGCGTTCACACCGGTGACTCCATCGTTGTGGCTCCCTCTCAGACACTCGCCGACAAGGAGTACCAGATGCTCCGCAGCGCTGCTCTCGCCATCATCGAAGAGCTGAAAATCTCCGGCGGCTGCAATGTGCAGTTTGCTCTCAACCCCAACAGCTTTGAATACGCCGTCATCGAGGTCAACCCCCGTCTGAGCCGTTCTTCCGCGCTCGCTTCCAAGGCGACCGGCTACCCGATTGCCAGAGTTGCTTCCAAGATCGCTTTAGGCTTCAACCTCGACGAGATTCAGAACGCCATCACCAAGAAGACCTACGCCTGCTTCGAGCCGACGGTCGACTACTGCGTTGTCAAGATTCCGCGCTGGCCCTTCGATAAATTCGTCTACGCCAAGAGAAAGCTCGGCACCCAGATGAAGGCTACCGGCGAAGTTATGGGTATCGGCGTAAACTTCGAGAGCGCTCTCATGAAGGCGATCCGCTGCCTCGAAACCAATATCTACAGCCTGCGTATGAAGGAAGTCATGGCGCTCAGCGACGAGTCGCTGGCACAGGCGCTGAACCTTGTGGAAGACAGAAGATTGTTTGTCATCGCCGAGGCTCTTCGCAGAGGCTTTACCCCGCAAAAGATCAACGAAATCACCACCATAGACCTGTGGTTCATTGACAAGATCGCCTCTATCGTCGAGATGGAAAAGAAGATCGAGACAGACTTCTCGGTTGAAACGCTCCGCCGCGCCAAGTATTTAGGCTTCACCGACAAGGTGATCGGCGAAATCTGCGGCAAGAGCGAGGACGAAGTGCGCGAGCTGCGTTATGCCAACAATATCAAAGTGGCATACAAGATGGTCGATACCTGCGCTGCTGAGTTCGACGCGGAGACTCCCTACTATTACTCCTGCTACGAGAGCGAGAACGAGGTCGATCCCGCCACCGACAAGAAGAAGGTCATGGTCATCGGCTCCGGCCCGATCCGCATCGGTCAGGGCGTGGAATTCGACTACTGCTCTGTACATTCCGTATGGGCGCTCAGAGAAGCAGGCTACGAGACAATTATCGTCAACAACAACCCCGAAACCGTTTCCACCGACTTCGATGTGTCTGACAAGCTCTATTTCGAGCCGCTGACGCCAGAAGACGTCCGCAACATCGTGGAACTGGAACAGCCCTACGGCGCTGTCGTTCAGTTCGGCGGACAGACCGCCATCAAGCTCTGCGAGGCGCTGGACAAGATGGGCGTCCGCATCCTGGGTACCTCCGCGGAGAATATGGACAAAGCCGAAGACAGAGAGCTGTTCGACCGCATTCTCAGTGAGTGCGATATTCCCAAGGCGCCCGGTCGTACGGTCTACACCTGCGACGAGGCTATCGCGGCTGCCAATGAGATCGGCTATCCCGTTCTGGTGCGTCCCTCCTATGTGCTGGGCGGTCAGGGCATGCACATCGCCTTCTCCGACAAGGAAATCCGTGAGTACATCGGCATTATCAACCGCGTACATCAGGATCACCCGATTCTGGTCGATAAATACATCATGGGCAAGGAAGTCGAAGTGGACGCGATCTGCGACGGCACCGACATTCTCATCCCCGGTATTATGGAGCACATCGAGCGCGCAGGCGTTCACTCCGGCGACTCCATCTCGGTCTATCCCTGCCAGTCCATCAGCAAGGAAGTACAGGCACGCATTGTGGACGATACCCGCAAGTTGGCGCTTGCTCTCGGCGTAATCGGTATGATCAACATCCAGTTCATCGTCAAGGACGATGTGGTCTACATCATCGAAGCCAATCCCCGTTCGTCCAGAACCGTTCCCTATATCAGCAAGATCACAGGTATTCCGATTGTCAAGCTGGCTACCCAGTGTCTCTTCGGCGACAAGAAGATTCCCGATCTCGGTTACGAGTACGGTCTCCAGCCGGAGAAGCCCACCATCGCCATCAAGATGCCGGTCTTCTCCTTTGAAAAGCTCTACGGCGCCGACATCAGCCTCGGACCTGAAATGAAGTCCACCGGCGAAGTGCTGGGCATTGCCTACACCTATGAGGAAGCCCTCATCAAGGCATTCGTCGGAACAGGCATCCGTCTGCCGAGAACGCACAAGATCGCCATCACCGTCAAGGATATGGACAAAGAAGAAGTCGTGCCGATTGCAAAGGATTTTGTCGACCTCGGGTATGAAATCTACTGCACGGCAGGCACCAGCCGTTACCTCTCCGACCGCGGCATTCCCAACAAGGTTGTCAAGCGCATCGAGGACGGCAAGCCGAATTACATCGACATGATCATCAACAACGAGCTTGATCTCATCATCAACACGCCTACACAAGGCATGGAGACCAACCGCGACGGATATCTCATCAGAAGAAACGCTGTTGAATGCGGTGTGCATTGCTTCACCTCGCTCGACACGGCGCGTGCGCTGGCCAACTGCCTCAAGAACGCCGGCGGCGTTGATCTCGGCGTGATTGATATAGCCAAAATCTGATTTCATTCATCTGACAAATAAAAAGGCATCCGATTTGTGCATTATGCGCAAATCGGATGCGCGTATTTTAAGAGATAAGAGGTAGAACTATGTCTTTACGATACAGTTTATCAAATAAACTGATCTTTGCAGCACTTTTTGCTTCAATTCTTCTGCTTTGTGCCGCCGTTTCCTGCGGAAAAGCAAACAACGGCGCGGCACAGAATACATCTGACTCCGATACAGCCGTTTCGTCAGAAGTCCCTGTGGATGTCTCACTCAGCGATCTGAACATGGAACTCGGCTACCGCGTCACACGTCCCATTAAAGCGGTAGGCGGCAAGAAGATCCAGTGGACATCTTCAGACGAAAGCATTGCGACGGTGGACAGCGAAGGAAATGTCAACGGTGTACAGCTTGGCGAATGTGTGATAACAGCCACCAACGAATTCGGCAGATCGGCTGCATGCAGCGTTGCGGTCAAAAAGGTCTGTTATCTTTCATTTGATGACGGTCCGCTCGGAAGCGTTTACAGCATTCTTGACGCACTCAAGGACAATGATGTGAAGGGGACTTTCTTTCTTGTCAATACGGTCAATATCGGTTCCGTCAAACGGATGGTCGCTGAGGGTCATGTTCTGGCTCTTCACACCAATGTCAACCGCACCAGTGTCTGCTACCGAACCATGTACAGTTATTATGAGGGACTGGACATTCTCAACGACAAACTGGAGGAGCTTGTGGGTCAGCGCTCCAATATCATCCGGTTTCCGGGAGGCTCAAGCAACAAGACATGTGAGCCGCTGCGCATGAGGCGGATCATTAACGGAGCACAGGATCTCGGATACCGCGTCTTTGACTGGAACGCGTCGGCACAGGACGCGGCATTCGGAACAGATGCCGACTCTTCTTACAAATATGTTCTTGCCACATGCAATGAAAAAGAGGAAATTGTGCTGATGCATGATTTATCCTTTACTTCAAAAGCGCTGAGAAAGATTATTCCCGCTCTCAGGGCAAGAGGATATACATTTGATACCCTGGACAATTACCCCGACCGGAATTACCAGCACAAAAGCAAATACAGCTGGAAGTACCCCGATTATCCGGCGCAAGCGGTCTCGATCAACGAAGAACACGCGGAGGTTGAGGTCGACGGAGAACTGCTTCTCAAAGCTGCTATGACGCCTGAGAATTCCACCGACTACATCGTGTGGCAAAGCGCAGATGAAAAAATCGCCTGGGTAAGCAAGGGCGGTCTGGTCAAGGGAATATCCTTGGGCGAAACGGAGATCACGGTCAAAACCACCAGCGGGCAGACTGCATCCTGCACGGTGAAGGTAATTCCGAAACAGGAAGAAAGCAGTGTCGACCATTAAAGGATAACCTCTCCCCCATCAAATATGACAATCAAAACGACAGCGTTTGGGAATATTTTCCTGCGCTGTCGTTTTTTTGATCAAAAACACCGCTTTCGACGGCAGATTCTGCCATCGGAAGCGGTGTCATTGTTTGAGAAGAGATCAGAAAGCAATATCCTTATAGCCGATTTCTGAAATCCGTTCATTGATAAGGCATACGCCGATGCCATTGTCGTCCAAGTCCTCTCCACCCCATGTGCGGTCAAACAGCAGATAGACCTTTCTGTCACCGTCCATCAGGGTTTCCGGCGGAATGACCACTGTTTCAGGTGTGACAGCATTGACAAGCTCCTCGTATGTGCTGATATCCGGCCACCAGAGCGAGGCTTCTTCCTCGTCTTCGGGGCCATAGCTGTATTTTTCCTCGTTGTTGTAGTATTGAATGAGCGCATCCAGCAATAAAGGCTCGATGGTATCCCATTTTTCCATAAAGCATGCCAAGGCTTTTCGCTGGGCATCCGTCACATCTGTGCCTTCATCCTCATCCACCTGAATCAGAAGAGGCGTTCCGTATTGCCGGCCGCCAAACAGAATAGTGACTTTACCGTTCCAGCCGATGCCCTCTTCAAATTGTCCGAAAACCCCGTCTGTCATAGCGTTTTTCTCTCCGTTCAGTGATGGTGATGATGTCCGCAGCCACAGCCGCAGTCTTCATCTTCGTCATCACCGTGGTGATGATGCTCCATACCGCCGTAGAAGGCATCCTCGAACGCACCGTCAAATGCTATGCCCTCTTCCAGCATGGTCATCTGATCGTAGGTATAGCCGGGGTTGATAAAGGAAAGCACGTCCTCGATGATGCTGCAATATCCCTGGAGATACTGCGCCTTGGGATCGTCCTCCTCCAGTCCGAACAGCTCATCTCCTTTTTCAAGGCTGAGCTCGTCGTATTTGCTTATGAATTCCGATTCGGTGAGCTTTTCCATATCAAGCCGCATTTCGTTCAGCGCGTCGCAGGTGCCGGTGTTGTACTCGGCATAATCCGCGGCGGCGGCGATCTCATCACGGCTGTGGAAGGAGAGCATTCTATAGGTGATGTCCATGATGGTAAGCTCACAGACCTTTCTTTCGGTCATTTTAATTTTCACCCTTCTGTCTATCATTGTGTTGCATCACTCCGCGCTGTCTTCGCTCTGGGAATCCATGTGATCGGGAGCCGTGACCTTCAGCATGGCAAGAATGTTGGCGATGACCTGACGCACGCTGTCACAGAGCAGCAAACGTGCTGCGGTCAGATTGTCATCTTCGTTGCCGAGCACACGGCAGTCGTGGTAGAATTTATGGTACTTGGCTGCCAGTTCCATGACATAGCGGGTCATGCGGGAAGGTTCATAGTCCTTGGCTGCGGAGACAATCTCATTGGGCAGGGAGGAAAGGAAGCGTATCAGCTCCACCTCGGAGGGATGTGTCAGCAGGTCTAAGGATTCGGGAGATACCGCTGCAAGGTCGAATTTTTTCGCTTCCTCGCGGCGGAAGATGGAGCAGATACGCGCATGTGCGTACTGCACATAGTAAACCGGGTTCTGCGAATCCTCACGCACGGCAAGACCCATGTCGAAATCCATCTGTGTGTTGGCCTCGCGCAGATTGAAGAAGAAACGCGCAGCGTCGACCGAGATCTCGTCGAGCAGGTCGGCAAGCTGAATGGCCTTTCCTGTACGCTTGCTCACCTTTACCAGCACGCCGTTGTCCATCAGTCTGACCAGCTGCATCAGAACGACGTGCAGCTTGGAACCGTCAAGCCCCACAGCGTCCATCGCGCCCTTCATACGGGCGACATGACCGTGATGATCGGCTCCCCAGACGTCAATGCAGGTGTCAAAACCGCGCTTCTCGAATTTGTTGCGGTGGTAGGCGATGTCGGCTGCAAAATAGGTGGGATTGCCGTTGGCGCGGACAAGCACCTCGTCCTTCTCGCCGCCGAATTCGGTTGCCTTGTACCAGAGTGCGCCGTCCTTCTCGTAGGTCAGACCCTTCCGGGTGAGAATGTCGATGATCTCCTTCACTTCACCGTCGTTGTGCAGCGTGCTTTCAAGGAACCATGTGTCGTAGGTAATGCGGTATTTGGCAATATCTGTCTTCATTCTCGCAATGTTTTTCGGAAGAGCATAGTCAACCAGCGCCTTGCGGCGCTCTTCCTCCGTCTTGTCGAGATAGCTGTCGCCGTGTATCCCGGCAAATTCCTTCGCCAAATCCATGATGTCGGCTCCGTGGTAGGAATCCTCCGGCAACTCCACCGCTTCTTCGCCCTTGAAGAGCTGCTGATAGCGGATGTCCAGCGAGAGGGCGAACTTCTGTATCTGGTTGCCCGCATCGTTTACGTAGAATTCGCGTTCGACATAATAACCCGCGTATTCGAGAACCGCCGCCAGGCAGTCGCCGAGAGCGCCGCCGCGGGAGTTGCCGATGTGCATCGGCCCTGTCGGATTGGCGGAGACGAATTCCACCAGCACCCGCTTGCCCTTGCCGAAATCGGACTTGCCGTAATCGGCGCCGTCCCTGTGAATGCCGAGCAGAACGTCGCTGAAATAGCGGCGGCTGACAAAGAAGTTGATGAAGCCGGGGCCTGCGACCTCGGCGCGTTCGATCAACGTGCCGGTGAAGTCCATGCGTTCGCAGATCGCCTCGGCAATCTTGCGGGGAGGCATTCTGAATGCCTTCGCCGAGACCATCGCCGCGTTGGTGGCAAAATCGCCGTGCGACGGGTCCGCAGGCGTTTCAATGGAAAAGGCGGGAGCCGGAACAGCGGGAAGCACTTCGTCGGCAACGCCGCGTCCCATCGCCGCCATGATGATTTCTTTGATCTGTACGTGTATTTCCTGTATGGAATTAGTCATTGTCTGTTTCTTTCCTTTCATCCGGAATGAGCAGCATGGTTACTTTATTGATCTGGGGCTGCCCGTCAATATGCACCCTCGATGTGTATTCCAGTGACCCTCCGTCCTCGCTCAGCGTATGGCTGGCGTCGAGCAGCGTAAATGTCATGGGAATGCTGCCGTAGGGTGTTTCACAGTCGACGCTGTGAACGAAGTCTTTTTGCAAAATAATCGTGAAAGAACCTCGTCGTCGAATCTCAATAGTGCCTTCGGGGGAAATCCTGATCACCGTGAACCCTGCTTCATCGTCCGTGTATTTCAGGCGGTGAACACCGTCCTCAAAGGAATACCGGCAGGGATACGCCGCTTCTATGCTGTCGCTGTAATCGTCGGCAGTGATTGCGGTAAATATTTTCAGTTCGTAATCCATAGCCCTACTTGTTCTTCTGTGAGCGTTCGATGGCGAACCCGATCAGCTTGTCGATCAGCTCGGTCTTGCCGATGCCGGAAGCCTCAAAGAGCTTTGGATACATGCTGATTTCTGTAAAGCCGGGAAGGGTGTTCGGCTCGTTGAGCATGGGCTGACCGTCGCTCTTTCGCACGAGGAAGTCCACTCTCGCCATGCCGGAGCAGCCGAGCATCTTGTAGGCCTGCAAGGCTCTCTTTTTGATCAGCTCGCTTGTTTCCTCGCTGAGATTGGCGGGAATGAGCAGTTTGCTTGCCTCGTCGTTGTATTTGGCGTCGTAATCGTACCATTCGGCAGCGGGAATAATCTCACCGACAACAGAGGCAATCGGCTCGTCGTTGCCGAGTACGGCAACCTCTACTTCCTGACCGGTGATGTTTTCCTCAACGACAATTTTGCGGTCGTGACCGGCAGCGAAGCGTACCGCGTCGATGACATCGCCGCGTCTGTCGCACTTGCTGATTCCCACAGAAGAACCTGCGTTGGCAGGCTTGACAAAGCAGGGATATCCCAGATTGTCCTCGATCTGGTCGAGTATCTCGTCCATGTGCTTCTCAAAATAAGGGGCGTAGAACCAGATGAATTTTGCCTGCGGAATTCCCGCATAATCCAGAACCGTGTTGGTCAGCGCCTTGTCAAGGCAGACGGCGGAAGAGGTCAGGTCGCAGCCGACACAGGGGATGTGAGCCAGCTCACACAGGCCCTGAATGGTGCCGTCCTCCCCGTTCTTACCGTGCATAACGGGAAATGCCGCGTCAAGCCTGATGATCTCGGTTCCGGTTTCACGCATGACAACCATGCCGTGAAGCGCGGCGTCGGGCGAGATAAACGCCTGCGTTGTCTTGCCGGAGGCTTCCCATTCGCCGCCTGCGATGAGGTCAACTGCGCCTTCATAGAGGTACCATCTGCCGTCCTTGGTTATGCCTGTCATATATACGTTGTATTTTTCTCTGTCGATATTATTGAGTACCATCGTCACGGAAACTCTTGAAACCTCGTGCTCCGAGGACTGTCCGCCGAATATGACGGCGACATTCATTTTAGCATTATTGCTCATAGTATGGAATCTGTCCTTTCGTTTAAAATGAGTTGTTCTTTATATTATACACCAAAAATTCCCCGGTTGCAATAGATTTGCCAACAAACTTTCGGTTTTTGTTTTTGGGAATCTGTCACGCAACGCAAGAGGGATATGTGTTTTTCAGGTCATCGTATATCAAAAAAACCGGAAAGCCAAAGTGACTTTTCTCGAAGTGACTTTTCTCGGCTTTTCCGGTTCTTTGTATTGTTTGGAACTGAAAGAAAATGTTATCGCTGAATGAGTGTTTCCACGATCTCGCCGATGTAGACGATATGGTAATCCTTGGCGGGATAATTCGCCTCGTCGATCTCGGGGTACAGAATGCCCTCCGGCTTCAGCTCGCCGACATAGAGCTTCTTGCAGATGAACACGGTATCGGCTTCCTCAAAATACGGCGCCTGTCTGTTATGACAGAGCGTCAGTCCGGAACCTGCAATTTTGTCCTCGTTTCTGCCGCTGACTCTGCCGCAGTAGACAAGCTGCTTGCGGTATTCCTCCGGCAGGAAGCTTAATGAGAAATACTCCTTGGCGTCAATGAATTCGCGTGTAAATCGCTGCGGACGGACATAGCAGGTGACAACATTTTTGTTCCAGAGAACGCCGACGCCACCCCAGCTTGCTGTCATGGTGTTGGCTTTTTCTCCGTCGCCCGCGGTGATAAGCATCCATTTGTCCCCTATTGCGCTGAATGGGTTGAGGTCGAGTTTTTTGGGATCGGTCTGACTGAACATAATTTTGTATCTCCTTACTCAATATAGTATTTGCCGATTGTAAAACTCGAAAAGCTACGAAAATCAGGGATTTACAATATTTGAAACCGCAAACTTTTCTCCAATCATAGACAGGTAATTACATTACGGCACTGTATCTGTGTTCGCCCGGGTCTGTTGCATGGCGGAATGCGTCTTGCTCGGTCGGCTAAAAGCCTCCCTCGTGGGGCTCTGCCCCACTCCCCGCAAGGGCCCTGCCCTTGACCCGCCAGGGAGCAGTGGCCCCCTGGACCCCACGCTCGCATTCGCTCGCTAATTATGCGCTGCGCTATGCTTTTTTCTTTTTTGTTTTACAATCGGCTTTCAATATAATATTAGTATATGCGGGTTGATTTCAAATAACACCATATTGTCAAAAACGCTCCGCTGCACGCGGATTTGTCCGGAACGGCAGCGAAGCGCTTGTGGTTCATCAATAATAGTTGTAATTGCTCGGAATGGAAAGATTGGTGAAATCGCGTGTGGCGGAACCGAACTTATCAAACGCATCCTGATTGAAGCTGACGCTCTTGTCGCCTTCCGCCTTTGAAACAAGCTCCTTGGTGAAATCGCTGAACTTGTAACGCATAAGGAGCACGTCGCGGGAATCCTTCATGCCGGCGTCATTGTAGTCGATCTTCTGCTTCTGCACAAGAACGATGGCGGAATCTGTCTCTAAAAATGTCAGCTCACCCGGCTTGAGTCCCATGATCTTCTTGCCGTCGTCAGTGGAATCGTCCCAAGCGGTGGTGTACTTTTCTGAGCCGTTCTTGTAGGTCGTTGCCTTTTCATTGAATTCCTTGCATTTGTCAGTGAACTTCAGCTTGCCGCTTTCGGCCTGCTTCTTCATCTTTTCATACTGCTTCTTGATTTTTGTCTTTTGCTCATCGCTCATGGCTGTGCCGTCTTCATTGAAAAAGGACTGCTGAATATAGCTGATGGTTGCGTAATTTTCACTGATATATTTCTTCAGCTCCTTGTCGGAAACCGGCTTGGTACCATCCACTCCATAAATGGCTGTGAAGAGCTTGCTCTGAAGTGAGAGATTTTTGTAATACTCAGTAATGGAGCTCTGGGCGACACCGTTCTTTTCATAGACCTCTTTGTCGGTGTCATACTGCTCCTTTGCGCTTGAATTTGCCTGCTCTGTTTCTTCATCGGTCAGCTCAATCTTCATTTCTTTGGCCAGAAGAAGAGCGCCTGCGTATGCCTTGACTGTCTTGACCGCTTCTTTATCGAGATACTCGGTTGCCTTTTTGTCCGAATCGGACACCTTCACGGTCTGCTTTTCAAGGGAAGTTGAAGCGTTCAGCATGCCGTTCTGGGCATAAGTGCGGAAGTTGGAAGCCTGCGTATAGATGTACATACCTATCGGAACAGTGGTATCCTTGCCGATCTTGGCTGCCCAGCTGACGTCTTTGCCGCAGGCTGAAAGAGAAATAGCAAGCGAAGCCGCTGCGATCATGGCGGCAGCCTTTTTCAAAATCTTCATGGAATTATCATACCTTTCATAAATACCATTAAAATTTTTATGATATGCATTGATCTGCACATCCGCGCGGAAGGCTCATTAATACTGTCAAAATAAGCGCTCTTTTAATTTCCTCCGCAGCAACAGCACTAATTATACACCTCTTTTTTCTTTTTGTCTACATCTTTTGGCGATTATTCATCTTATATTTAAATATTGTTATCATTTAAAAGGATATTCATTTTTTTTTGGAAAAAATCTCTTGACATTTCGCTCAAAATAATTTATAGTATTATTTAGCGCTGATTGTAAATGAGGCAAAGGCGATGCGATTTGATTCGCGTCGGCAATTTACGGACTCACCCCTCCGGGGGCGGCTATTAATAGGAGGTGCATTTGCATGGCAAAGTGTGATTTCTGCGGTAAGGAAGTTTCCTTCGGTATCAAAGTTTCCCATTCACACAGAAGAAGCAACAGAACATGGAAGCCCAACGTCAGACGTGTTAAGGCTATCGTCAACGGAACTCCCAAGAGAGTTCACGCATGTACCCGCTGCCTTCGTTCAGGCAAGGTTACAAGAGCTGTCTGATTATCTTAATCTTTCACATTATACCCACTGTACGTTGCATGGTTCCATGGCGGTACGGTGGGTGTTTTGTTATGACAACCCTGATACAAACGGAGAGTGAAGTGTAATGGCAGGCAGTCAAAAGCAGAAATTCTTAGCGCTGCTGAAGATTCTCTACGAACAGACCGACGAATATCACCCCCTCAGCGCCCCGAAGCTGATAGAGCTGCTTGCCGAACAGGGAATCCCCTGTGAGAGGAAGGCGATTTACCGCGATGTGGAGTCGCTTGTCAACTTCGGCTTTGATATTATGCAGTCCACCTGTCCCCCGGGGTATTTCTGGGGTCGCAGGCTGTTTGAAATGCCGGAGCTTCGCATGCTGGTTGATTCCATCAAATCATCTGAATTTATCACCGAAAAGAAAACCGGCGTGATGATTGACAAGCTGAAAACCCTCACCAGCAGGTATCAGGCCAGTGAGCTTGACCGTCTCAAGGATATTGCCGGTCGTCCCAAAAACCGCAATGAGGGCATTTTTTACACCATCGACAGCCTGCATTTTGCCATTCAGAATAACCGGAAGGTGCATTTTTCATATTACCGCCATGTGATACGGGACGGAAGGATTATTCCCCAGAAATCCCATGAATTCACCGTGAGCCCTTATGCGCTGATCTGGGATGACGGAAAATATTACCTGGTTGCCAATTACGGCAAATATGACAACTTTTCTCATTACCGCCTTGACCGCATGAGACAGGTTGAGGTGCTGCTGGAGCCTTCCCGACCGCTCAGCCAGTTCAGCCGTTACGACGAGGTCTTTAACGAAAACGACTACATCAGCGGCGTCTTCAGCATGTATGCCGGAAATTATGAGGACTATGTCTACCTGCGGTGCAGCATCAGCTGTCTGGAACATCTCATCGACCGCTTCGGACAGGATATTTTCTGTGAGTCATACGACGAGAATACCTTCACTGTCCGCATAAAGGCTGTTGTCAACGACGGGCTTGTGAGCTGGATTCTTGCGCAGCGGGGAGGCGTGAATGTCATGTATCCGCCTGAACTTGCCGAACGTGTCAAAGGTGCCCTGGTCAGCATGCTCTCACAGTATGACAATATATAAAAGAATAAGCCCGTCTGAAGCAGCTTGTGATCGCTGCCTCAGACGGGCAATATTTTTTTTATTGGCGTGCCATTCAGTTGTCTTTTCCGTTGATAAGGGGAGTCAGTTTTTTATAAACCGCAATGGTGATCACCGCGCTGACCATTCCCTTGATAAAGGTAAACGGCATGTTGAAGAGCAGCAGGCATTGCCAAAGATTCCTGACAGAGGGATTGATGGCCTGATACATACCGATAATGGCGTCCATCGGCATAAACGCGGTATAGATAGGATATACCACATAATAATTGCTGAATACGCTCAGCACAGCCATCATGGCAGCACCGACGATACTGCCTATCACCGCGCCGCTGAATTTAGGACGCATTTTGTAAATGATTCCCGCCGGCACCACGAAGAACACGCCCAGCATGAAATTGCTCAGTTCACCGACGCCGCCGGTAGTGGTGGAGAACACATTGACCAGATTCTTGACAAGACAGACGATGGCACCGTAGACCGGACCCATTGAAAATGCCGCAATCAGCGCGGGAAGCTCCGAGAGGTCCATCTTGATGAAGGAGGGCATCAGCGGCACATTGAAGCTGAAAAACATCAGCACCGACGACAGCGCCGACAGAATAGCCGTCATAACCATGCGCCGGGTGTGATTGACACGCTTTTCGGATGGGCTTTCGATTTTCTTTGTCTGTTTCATGATAAAAACAACACCTTTCTTTTGTCGGACTGTCTGCGCAAAGAAAAGCCCTGCGAAATCATCTGAATTCGCAGGGCGTAACATATGCAGGTGTTGGCTTGCCGAAACCCAAATAAGAACGGCAGCGTTGCTTGCACATATCTTCTTTCATCCGGACTTGCGCGTCGGATGTTTCTCAGAAAGAAACACGCACAACGCATTTACCGTCGGTTTCGGAATCACACCGAATCAGCTTTCGCGCGCGGACTAAGACGTTCTGACGTCAGACAAAACGTGCATCACCGCCGGTGAGGATTTTCACCTCGCCCTGAAGACAGTTCAATTAAAAATTTACAACACTATTGTATTCCATTATTCCGCATTTGTCAACAGACAATTTATTATTTTTTCGTGTTGCGATTGTCCTCGGTTATCTCAAAAACTTCTCCCGTGGAATACGTCGGTTTATTGCGCGCGGGCTTTTCCGTCAGCACAGCGGGCATATTGGGAATGGCTTTGTGCTCGGGCATTTTGTGTTCCTGGGGATTCTGTTGCACCGGCTTGGGCTGTTCCGGCTGCGGCTTGGGCTGCGTCGGCTGCGGCTTGGGCTGCGTCGGCTGCGGCTTGGGCTGCGTCGGCTGCGGCTTGGGCTGCGTCGGCTGCGGCTTGGGCTGCACCGGCTGCGGCTTGGGCTGTTCCGGCTGCGGCTTGGGCTGTTCCGGCTGCGGCTTGGGCTGCACCGGCTGCGGCTTGGGCTGTTCCGGCTGCGGCTTGGGCTGTTCCGGCTGCGGTGTGGGCTGCACCGACACGGTTTCATTTATTTCCTTCCCGACTGTCTCCGGTAGCTCGTTCGGGCTAAAGTCGGAGACGGTATTCTTCTCTTCCGCGTCAGCAAACTCCGTTTCCGGACTGACCCTGCCAACCGTGTAGTCTTGGGAAAACTCGTTCTCTCCGAATTCGTCTTCATGATGACTGCTGTCAGATGCGGACGGATTCATTTCTTCGATGTGCTTTCCTAAAACCGGAACGTATTCTCTGACCAGCGGATAAACAACCTTTTTGCGCAGACTCCAGAGCACCAGAAGGAGGATTCCGAAAACCGTGAGCGTTAAACCGAGCGGGAAGCCCGACGTGTGGTAATTCATTTCAACCGTGTGATTGCCGGGTGTGAGGTACACACCGAGCAAAGCGTCTCCGATGGCGATGACGTCAGCCTGTTTGCCGTCTACCTTCACTGTCCAGCCGTTGCTGTAGGGAATGGATGTGAACATCACACAGTTGTCGGATGCTGAAATCGTGCCCTTGAAGTGACCGTCGCCATACTCGGTGATTTTCCACTGATTTTCGCCCAATGCGGCGATGGCGGCGTTCAACGCCTCGTTGTCCATTTCGGCGATGAAGATATTTCCGCTGCAGGTGGAGGATGAATCCACGCTGACCCGGACCTCGGTGCCTTCGGAAAGCCTGCCCATGTCGATGATATACGGCTCATAGGGAGTGACGTTCCAGTTGGAGCTGCCCACCTGGACATTGATCGACGACGCTGCGCGGCAATCGACGTACACATAGCACTGCGCCTTCTTCTGTATCGTGTGAAGGGCTGTGAAGGAGCCGCGATCGGAGACAGTATCGGCATAGAAGTAGGAGCCGGTAAATTCGACATTTATGCCGTCCTGGGTTTCGACCACCGGATCCAGCATTTTGTATACCGGCGCGCCGTTGGCCGCGTACTCTACAAATCTGTTCTGCACCTCAAAGGGGTTTTCGTATCTCTCGGTGCTGTTGGTATTCCAGTATACCACGTCATTATTGACCGTGAATCCGCGTGACAGTGCGAGGGTGTTTTCATAGATATACCTGTAGCTGCCCGAACTGTCGGCAATCTGATCCACATAGCTCAGCTGGGCGTGATTTCTCAGTTCGTGATTGAATGCAACATATTTTAAGTTCAGAACCGAGTCCACCAACGGGACATAACTGTTATAAATATAGCTGTTGACGCCGTTGATGGCAAATCCCAGCTTGCCCATGAGGGTGGTTGTCGCCTTGGGATTGCTGGAGGCGAACACCGTCAGTCCGGGATAGCCGTAGAGGGCGTTGTCGTTGCAGGTCTTGCGCGGAAGCAGTTCCATACGGCTTCCGTCTTTGTTGTATTTGGAGGTGCGTCTGACAGCTGCCTTGTTGATGTCGTAATCTTCTACGAACGCGGCGCGGTCGGTGAACACTTCGTTTTCGTTGAGCTGATGAATCATTTCAACGGAATTCGCCGATACCTCCAAGAAGCAGAGCGCGAGAGCGACTGTCATGGCGGTGCCTTTTGCGGCATACCTGCCCACAGGCAACGCGCCGAAAATCACCGCGTAAACGCCGGCGACGGCGAGACTGTACCATATCATCTTGTAATCTGCGTTTTCACCGAATTTCTGTTCAACAATGATCATGGCAGCCAACAGCGCAAACGCCCTGAACATTTCCTCGCGGCTGATCTGCTCGATTTTGTCGAGCGCCTGGATGCCGATGGCCAGCATTGTGAAGCATACGAGGAAGGAATTGCGGTAGGGCAGGTCATTGGGGAAGTGGAAGCCGTGGAAGGCAAAATTGGTCCAGTTGTTCGCCATCAGCAGGACCAGGATACCCAGCAAACCGCCGAAGGAGACACGCGTTCTCAGTCTGATCCTGCGGCAGGTGAGGAAGATGGCGATCAGCAGCACAGCCAGCACCGAGCAATAGACATTAGGCAGATTGTCGCCGCGTTCGGTGGGCGTATTGCCGAAAAGCGTGCGGGAGAAAATATCCCAGAAATCGAAATTGCTGGTCACCTCGCGGGCAAATTTATCTTCCGCACCCGAGGTTTCCCGGAGAGAAATGGCAGTCGGCACAAGAATCCACATGGAGAGCATACCGCCGACAGCCGACGTCCAAACGAAGCGAAGGAAATTCTTGACATATGCCAGCGCCTTGTTTTCGGGCGAAAGACCGGCAAAACGGGAGTTGTTTTCAAATGTGCGCACGATGTACCACAGCACCAGGAATATGCAGATCATGTAGCCGATGTAGTAGTTGGTGGTGACGGCCATTCCGAGGGTGATGCAGTAGAGCAGAGGACTTTCACCCTTCATAACCTTTTCCAGCCCGTAGACGATCAGGGGCAGCAGTACGAGGCAATCCAGCCACATCACGTCCCACGAATAGGCGATGAAGTAGGCGTTGAGAGCATAGGCGACGGAGAGTGCGACTGTGCCGTAATCATCCTTTTTGAATACGCCGCGGCAGAATATGGCAAAGGTCGCTCCGGCGGAGGTGATTTTCAGCACTTCAATAAGCGCGATGGCCTCGGTGAGGTTGTCCCTCGGGAATAAAATGGCGATGATATTGTAGGGGCTGCACAGGTAATAGGCGATGAGCGGCAGGAATCCGCTGCCCATGCCGACGCTGTCGGAATAGGTCATCGAGCCGAAGGAGAGCGCCTTCTCACGCATCAGTGAGAAAAACGCGGAGTACTGATGGTGCATGTCGATGATCATGACCGATTCTTCCCCGAAGGGATAAACGCCGAGCGCAGTGTAGCAGATGGCTATTCCGCAGAAGGAGAGCAGAGCAGACATCCAGATGTAATAATGCTTGATGCCCGGCCTCTCGCCGCCGAACATGGCATTGCACACAATCAGGGCGAGAATGCCGGCGGAGATAGCCGAAATCAGGCTGAACCACACCGAGCCTTCATGCGCTATGCAGGAGACATAGGTGATCAGCATGATCATGAAGAACGACAGGATGTATTTGAGCATCGAAATAAGCGATTCCATACCGCCCTGCCGTTCTTTTAGTGTGTTGGGCGATTTTTGTTCCATAATTTGTTCCTTTCCACAGAAAAATGAGATTGAAATTATTATAACACACAAGGAAGCATTTTACAAGTTAACGAAATAATAATATTTTCAAAAATAAAAAATATGAAAAAACGCAAGGATAAATCAGGGCTGCCGCAGGGGGAAACAATTATCTCCCGATACGGCAGCCCGGTTATCAAGTGATTCAGATATTTTATTGCCTGTTGTTTGCAAATTGCTCTGCGAGGGCGTCATTGAGACTGTCGCAGAATTTTTTGTCCTGCATATACATAATCGCTCCCACTGCCGTGAAGATGGCAAACACCATTCCGGCGATGATGACAGCGGTGAAAACGGTATCAATCATCCTGAGAAAATATGCCGCGGTGAGAATGCAGGCTTCCAACATCACAAGCTCCGCTGCATGGTAGAGCAGCAGCCAGAGTCCCGACCCCTTTACCTTCAGAAACAGGAAGTCCACCAGCAGCGGCAGGCATCCGATCGCTCCGAAGAGCGGAGGAATAAACAACGTAATCAGACTGATATTGATGTTTCCGAAAAATATGATTCCCACAACAGCCATGCTGATGATAATAAACGTCACAATCATAAAATATGTGGGTATCAGTTTTTTCAGACAGTATTCTCTAAAGCTCATTTACCTTACCTCCAAGAAGAATCTTTTTGAGTTCCACGGCGTATTGTCTGGAAATGATCACACGTTCTCCGTTGCAAAGCTCGGCCTCGAATTTGCGTCCCGGTGAAGGTGCGATACTGCTGATCTTGTTGAGATGCACCACCACAGACTTCGATACACGCACAAAGCCCTTTCCGGAGAGCATTTCCTCATATTCATACAGTCTTCCGCGCACATCGGCGACATCGCTTTCGGTGTAGGCAAATACCTTTTCATCTACCGCTTCAAAATAAAGAATCTCAGACAGCGGCAGAATCACCGATTTTCCGTCGGTCATGCCGCTTATGCTGTCCCCGACACTTTCGGCGTAATCGCGCAGGTTGATAATCTCCTGCGTCACTTCGCAGCAGTCAATGGTCACCATCTCATCTGCTTTGTCGGATATTTGATTGATTACGGTTTTCATAGTGAAAGGCTCCCCTTCAGCGCACATCGAAGATGCACGTAATACCTTAGAATAATTAACGCCGGAAGGCGCATCCTCGCCTTGAAATACACTTTGCAGTCGTATATTCCGGAGCGGATGCGCTCTTTCTTGATTCAATAATCTGTCATTTTTTAGCCAACGGATGGTGCGCACTTACGTGCATGCGGATTAATAGACATCTTTGAGATGAGGAATGTAATCTCCGTCGCTCTTGAGGTAGCAGTCAAACCACTCGCGCACACAATTGTTGGTAATCTCAATCGCTTCACGGCTGTCGCGTTCGCCCGTGCCGAGCATACCGGCGAGGAAGGGAGAGAAGACCGGCAGATCGGTGAAGTTCATGTGGGCTGTGCCTTCGATCACAACGGTTTTGGCTGTCTTTGCGTGCTCAACGGTGTAAAGGTTGACATAGACGTGACCGTCTTCCTCGTTGTATTTCACGCTGTTGTCGTAATGATCGATGGCCATCATGTTGAGCAGGGGCTTTTCGTACTCATCCTTGTTGAAGGTATACACGCCGTTCTCTACGCCGGTGTACATGCCGAGGAATGTTCCGTCCAGCACGACGACCGCGTCGATTTCCTCGCGGGTTCTGCCAAGCTCCACAGCGGTGGCACCGCCCATGGAATGTCCGTATGCGCCGATGTGTTCGAGGTCTATCTTATTGAAGAGTTCGTCCTTGCCTTCTTTGCAGTTCTTGATGATGGTGTCCAGAACGAAATTAGCGTCGCCCATGCGGACGTCCATCCACTTTCTTGTCAGCTGGTATTCGTCTTCGATGGCGTATTTGCCGTTGGTTGCGTCAACCGCTTCCTGCATGAAACCGGTGTTGACGATCTTGGTGGTACCGTCGGTTTCCTCGGTGAAGAAGGCGTGATAGGTGTGGCTGATGCTGGCGACGACGTAGCCGTTGGAAACAAGCTCCGCGTAGGAGGAATAATTGGATTTCTCAAAACCGAAAGCGCCGTGTGAGAAGATGACCAGCGGGCACTTTCCGGTGGCTTCTTCGGGATAGTAGAAGGTGACGGTGACGTTGCGCTTGCCGCCCGACTCGTCGAGAGTCTCTACGCGGCTCTCGTCCGTCCATGTGTAGGACTTGATGCCGATGTCTGTGAAGCTTCCGGTGGTGGGAAGGTCATCATAAGGCGGGAAGATCAGCAGCGGCACGATGGCGAAAAGCCACATAAAGCTCTTGAGAATCGCTCTGCCAATGACCTTGCCCTTCCTGAAGGGAGCGTCATCCTTCTTGCGGATATATTTGACAAGACCGAAGGTGCCGAAGAGAAGGAATATTCCCATCAGCACGAAGAGCATGAACCACTGGAACATCATTGAATGCGGGGAAAGAAGATAATACAGCGCAATGGCGGCTGCCTGTGCCAGACACCAGATGCGGGCTTCGAGACGGGAACGGTTCTTCCTGACGAAGCAGTAAACGAGAAGGGCTATTTCCGAAAGAATGGCGATACCTAAGAATGCTTTG
>ONID01000146.1 GCA_900317765.1 uncultured Eubacteriales bacterium
TTGTTTTTTAAATCCTCCAGCTCGGCGGCGAGCTGCTGATTCTTTAAGGCAAGCTCCTGTTTTTCGTATTCGCTCTTTTTGACATACTCGGAATTCTGGTGCTTCAGGACCAAATTTGAATGCTCAAGCGTTTCCCTCACTTCGCTTGACTCGGACAAATCCGTTTCAAGCCGTTGTTTTTCCGCTTGCAGTCCCTTGATCTGGTCGCGCAGCTCCCGCACCGTCGCGGATTCCACGTCCGTCTGCGTCATCACCTGCTCCCGCTCTCCCTCCGAGAGCGACGCCAGAAGCATCAATTTTGAAGCCCCGATTTGTCCAGACGTCTGGACAAATTCTTGTGACAACTTGTCAGCAATTGAGATGTACTGATATGCTTGACTGCGCTTGATGCCAAGCTCGTTCTGGCAGTAATCATCAAAGTGCATATAGCCGAGCTGGTAATACAATTTGCTGTCGCGCATTTCTTTGAGAGAACTGCACATCTCCCACAGGTTCTGCGCCACAAGCTGGGCGTGAATGAGAATCTTCTGGTGAAGCTCCTGCGCCCTGATCTTGTCCTTATCCGCGATCTGTGTGTCGCTCATGCTTGACATTCCTCCTTGTTTTTGCAACACCTTTGTGGTAAAATCACCTTGTAGGAGGTGATAAAATTGTTTGATGTGAATGACCCAAGAGCTTTTGATGAGTTATCGAAAGAAGAACAGGCTATTCTGCTTTCATGGATAAAGAGAAATTTTATCATGATTGAAACTTTTAACGTAAAGCATTCATCCTATGATCTGAAGCACGTTTTTGAAAATGAGGGCTTTTATATTACAAACGGTCAATTTAAAGGAGCAATGCTTAAAGCTGGTTTTTCAGTCAAGGACATGAAAGCTGACAACTGGAATTTCAATATCTCCCAAAAGTCTCCGGGTATTCAGAGAATGAAATTGATGTGAGTTAATCGCCAATATCAATGACGACAATTTCATGCTCTTCGTAGGCTTTGACCCCGATGCTTCTCAGGTATTTCACCAACGTGGTTTTGCCCTTTACATTGTCATTGCGCTTGACAATGATAGGTCTGTTAAATTCGATTGCCTCTTTTACCTGAGAAGCAACTTCGGGCGAAAGCTGATTGATGGGATTTTCCATTTGACATTCCTCCGATTGTGTGGTATCATAACCATGTGATATTTTGTCATGTGCCGCCGAGGAAGTGCCACCTTCCAAAGCGGCTTTTTCTTATTTGATGATGATCTGCTTGTCGTATCCTCTGCAAACGTATGCAATCGGGATATACACAGCGACGCACTGTTTTACGCCATTGCACGAACGGCAAGGCTTATCCCTGTCATGCAGACAATTATCTGTTCCCTGCCAACGGCAACTGGCGCATTTGCAGCCTTGGCACCATTTAGATAGCTTCATCCCTTCCTCACCTTCTTTCGTCTCGGCTCATAGTCTGAGCAGATCCATTCGCCGTCGTCTCCGCGGCTGAGTTGGTTGACTGTTGGTTTTGTGCAGATAACGCAACCGCACCTCTGCGTGAGTTTAACCGTCGGGGAGATAATGACCGTCCGCATCTGTCTGGCAATATCCGCCCATTTACATGAATTACAGATGCGCATTGTCTTCGCCTTCTTTCTGCTCCGCAGCTTTGCGCTCCACCGCTTCACGGTACCAGCGCCAGAGATACACCACAAGGCCGGCAGGAATTGAGAGGAAGAGCGGTATCCACAGCCAGTCCGGCGCGGATTCTGTCATCCAGCCTCCCAGCAGCTCCGCGAGAGCGCACAAGCCCAGGAATGCGCTGAAGCCGATAATACAAATGATTGTGTCGGTAATCCAGTCCGTCATTGTGCCACCTCTTCCCGTTTGCCGTATCTACGCAGAAAATAGGTGACAAACATACCTTCTCCCTGACTGTTAATGAGATCGAGCAGTGCCCTATATTTATGGGAGAATTCCCAAGTTGTGTCCCAATCGCCGCGGTGCATTGCCTCGTCTCTTTTCTGCTCCATCTCAATGCACTGATCAATCATTGCATTGACCAGCGCATTATATTTTTCCTTGTCGCTCATTGTCGTTTGCTCCTTCCTCCACTGGCTGCTGCCTTGATGTTCCAGTCGATGATCGACGAGAACGCCAACACCAGAAGAAATATAAATGTGCCGATATACTGCGTGTTATTCTCCATTTGAGGTTTGAGCAGTTCGCAGATTGAGTAAATCCCGTAAACGCTGACCGCAATCAGTGCGATTCTCGACACCACCATGAACTTATTAACCATTAGCCGTCACCCTCAAGTCCTTTGTCATCTCTGCCGCGAGAGCTGCATTGTCAGGGTTTGCAAAAAACTCTTCCAGACAGGGCATCAATGCGTTTACCATGAATTTCCACTCGATATTGGGGACGGCGTTGAAATCCATCTTCACATTGCCCTCGGTGATAATCTTTCGTTTGACTTCCGGCTTCTTCCGGTGTGCTTTCATTTGTTTGTCCTCCTTGTGAAAAATTCAGAATTTGTTTACATTTGTTTTGTTAAATCCGTTTGCATTTGCTAAAACTATTTGCTATAATATTGTGCAGGAACTCGACCACGAGCGCAATATATTGTATATGGACGGTGATTATTATAGCAAAGAGTAATTTTGCAAAGGGTAATACTAAACAGACTTCGACAAAAGTCGCTTCTACTGCATCCAAAATTTTGAGAGACGGACGATACAGTGAGGCTTCTAAGTCGGTTGCCGGTTCAGCTCTTTCCCAAAAGGGATCAGGAAAGAATAAGTAAGTCATCTTAAAAGGTCATCGAGTGTACAGTCCAGCACGTCGCAGAGCTTGAGAAGAATATCTCTATGAGGGTATAGGTTTTCTTTTATTTCCCACTGACTAAGCCGCGCTCTGGTGACGCCCAATTTTTTAGCGAGTTCCTTTTGTGATAGCTTCTTTTTCTTTCGTAGTGCGATCAACTGGTACATTGGATTCTCCTTTCACAGCTCCGCCGGGCTTAACCCCGCCGGGGCTGTTTTTTGTCCTACGCCGTCCTGTTCTCGCCATCCGGCTCCGTGGCGAACAGGTACTCAAAGCTGCACTTAAAGAGTAAGCAAAGAGCCCAGCATTCCGCAACAGTGAATCTTCCTGACTTTTTCTTAGATTCATAGCTTACACGAGAAATGCCCAGCTTTTCAGCGACGTTCTCATTTGTCATCTTATATCTGGCTTGCTCTGCTACTAAATTATTGAACATATTATCACCTCCTTGATTAGCAATTTGCTAATCTCAAATTAATAATATCATCGTATTGCTAATAAGTCAAGTGTTTTTTATCATTTTTTCAAAATTAATTAGCAAATTGATAATTTAACACTTGACAAATGAGAAATTAGCCACTAAGATATAAATAGGAGGTGTTCAAATTGACTTTCGGAGAACGATTAATCTACGCCAGAGAGCAAAGAGGGTATAATCAGAAACAATTTGCTGAAGCACTAGAAGTCACTCCAACAAGATTAAACTATTGGGAAAAGGATAAAAGAGAACCAGATGTACTCATGCTCTGGAAGATTATCTCAGCACTGCAAATATCAGGCAACTGGTTAATTGGAGAAGAAGGTAGCATGGAAAAAGAACAACAAAAAAAAGCCCCCGCCGCAGAGCGCGGCGAGAGCGATTTCAAGAAACAAAGGTTGATACATAATTATGACCAGCTCAACGAGCTGGGGCAGGACACGCTGGTAACCTACTCGGATGATATAGCGAGTATGCCAAAATACACGGACGATTCTGGCGAGAGTAGGAAACAAGCATAATCGTTGTAGATTTTGTGCATAAGAAAAGATTGTGACCTCTTTGCCGTTCAACTTCCACATCGGCGGTAGAGAGATCACGTGGTGCTATAGAGCGACAACCGCTCCGAAAATATTCTACCACGTCGAGTGAAGATTGTCAATATCCGGCGTGAAATTTTTGGAGGTTTTGTTTTATGAAGCTATGTCCCAATTGCCGCACCCCAAATGATGACGATGCTAAGTTCTGCAAGGAATGTGCTTCTCCATTTCCCGTGAAAGCAGCAAAAAGCACAGACCGCGATCCTACTTCACAAAGCCCTGCAAAACCTGCCAATCTGGCAATCACTTCAGCACAGGAAAAGAAAAATGATGCACCGCTGGATTTTTTTCTTGCAAAAATCAAAAAGACATCGTCAACCTCAGAAAATCAGCCTTCCTTTTGGCAGAAAACCAAAGATAGCATCAAAGAAAACTACTATGTGATGTTTTTCTTGGTTATGATAGCCTTGGTATTTGTTGTTCTGATCATCGGCGTTAATAGTTCAAAAAACACGTTGCCCACGGCTTCATCCACCAGCTCCGACGATTTATCATCTCAGCTTGCGCCAACACCAATAATCAAAGTTTCCGAAAGTGATATTATTGAAATTGATTCTGATTATCTGGTAGCGAACAATGAAAAGTATGAGGACTCTGGAAAATATTTCAGAGCCTCCGGAAAAATCACACGAGAATCGTCATATTACAATCATTCGCTTTCGTTTAAAACGGATGATGGTTATGATCTGACGGTGGACTTTCAAGCTGCTTGTGGTTTAGTATATTACAAAAAAGATACGTATGTGACATTTGTAGCAAAATATTCCAGCGGTGATTATAATTCCTTAAATCTTAGCGATGGTTATATCGAAGAATCCGGAGAAGCCGCAGAGCAGACTTATCAGCGCCTGAAAGCGAAGGGAGACAAGCTGAGAGCGGCGGATGCAAAAGCCGAAAAGGAAAAAGCAAAAAAAGCCATAGCCTCCTGCAAGACCTATAAATACAAGGACATCGCCAGAAATCCTGATAAGTATTACGGGAAAAGAGCCAAATTCAAGGGTGAAGTCGTTCAGGTTATAGAAGGGTATCTTGACATCACTCTGAGAGTAGACGTTACAAAAGGCAAATATGGCATTTATACCGATACAATGTATGTAGTTTACACTCCCAAAAGCTCCACTGAAAGCAGAATCCTTGAAGATGACATAATAACCATCTACGGAGAATTAGCCGGAATAGAAACCTATGAAACAGTTATGGGTGCAAAGGTAAGTATCCCAAGAATTGACGCAGAGTATATTACAATTAACAGCAAATAAAAAAACTCTCCTGTCCGCAGTCGCCAAACAGCCGGGCAGGGGAGAGAACCAACCGAATCGGGGAGGATTCAGTCTGTCATTATGATAGCACATTCTTCCCCTGGTGTCAATGAAATCAGGGAGGATTTTTTTTGATGGAACAAAGTAAGCAGTACAGAGCAGCAATCTATGCCCGTTACAGCTCAGCAGGACAGCGTGACGAGAGTATCGAAGGTCAGATCAGGGAGTGCCGTGAGTTTGCCGCAAGGAACAACATCACGGTTGTCAAGATTTATGCCGACAGAGCTGTGAGCGGCACGACCACCGCAAAACGCGACGAATTCAACCAGATGATTAAGGACAGCGAAAAGGGTATCTTCGACGCTGTGATATGCTGGAAGCTCGACCGCTTCGCCCGTTCTACGCACGGGAGAGCATACCTGAAGGAGCAGACGGTATTATTCTGGAGTCGGTGCTGGAGGGATTCGCCGAATACTACTCTGCCAATCTGAGCGAGAATGTCAAGCGCGGGAACTATGAATCAGCTCTTGACTGCAAGACGCTGGGCGTTAAATTATTCGGATATCGCAAGGCTCCTGACGGCAAATATGAGATTGACCCTGAAACGGCTCCTGCTGTCCGTTACGCGTTTGAGGAATACGCGAAGGGAACCGCACCGTCCGACATCGTGCAGGAACTGAACAGCCGAGGATACAGAACACTTCGCGGAGGTCTGTTCAACAAAAACAGCGTCGCCCAGATGGTCAGGAATGAAAAATACGCGGGCGTTTACATCTACAAGGACCTGATAAGGGTAGAGAACGGAATCCCCGCGCTGGTGGATCGGGAGACGTTCGACAAATGCCAGAAGCGGCTCGCGGAGAATCGGAGATCACCAAAGAGCCGTGCCGGATGCGCTGTCGGGAAATACATTCTGACGGGAAAGCTATTCTGTGGCAAATGCGGTAGCACAATGATATCCGGAACCGGCACCAGTAAGACCGGACGGAAGTACGGCTATTATCAATGCTCCAATGCACAGTACCATCAATGCGACAAGCGGCGCGTCAAAAAGGACTGGATAGAAACAATCATATTGGACAAGCTGAGAGAGCTTGTGTGCAATGATGAATTTATCGCACTGGTCGCAGACAAGGCGATTGCCTATCAGGACGGAGCTATGAACGCGCAAAGAAAAACCGTCACGGCAGAATTGGATCGCCGCAGAAAGGAAGCGGTAAAGGCTCGTGACAATATCATTCGAGCGATTGAAAGCGGCATGATCTCGGATGCGCTGCGGGAAAGATACAAGGCGCTGGATGAAGAAATCATATCGTTGGAAGCAGCTATCAAGGATTATGTTCACGAATACCCAAAGTTCACCAAAGAACAGATTATCGGCTTCTTCCGATGCTTCCGGAATGCTCTGACGGATGATACAGAAAACACGGAGCGATTAAATGAGCAGCTCCTTGACACGTTTCTGAATTCGGCCTTCTTGTATGACGACGGACGGCTTGTAATCTGCTTCAATTACAGCGGTCCAGGCAACAAAATCACTATCACAGAGTTGGAGGAAGCAATTGACGATTTTTTTGAAACAGCCGATTGTAGGCATTCTTCAGGAGTAGGGGAGAGTTCAAGTGATTCATGCTTCTCCCTGCCAGACCGTGACAATACGAACTCTACTATTATCTTTATCGGAATGGTAGTAGCGATGATTGTTCAAACCAAATAAAAAAAACAAGGCTCATGCCCGGATTGAAAATCATCCTTGCATGAGCCTGTTTTCGTTATTCCTTATCCTCATTCTTCCCGAGAAGCTGCCGGATAACC
>ONID01000081.1 GCA_900317765.1 uncultured Eubacteriales bacterium
TTTGAATGACGGAGGGCTGACGATGAAGAAAGATTCATGGATCGCCTCGCCGTTCATGCTGTGGGTGGTCATTTTTACGGTGGTTCCTCTGGCGATGGTCTGTTGGTATGCCTTTACCGATTCGACCGGCGCCTTTACGCTCAGTAACATAGAAATGATAGGTTCTTACTGGGGATACCTGAAAGACTCGCTTGTGATGGGTGCTGTGGCAACGATTTTCTGTCTGTTGCTTGGCTATCCTGTGGCATATGTCATGTCGCGCGCCAACTGGGTGGAACAGCAGACACTCATGATGCTGCTGATGCTGCCGCAGTGGATGAACTTTTTGCTGAGAACCTACGCCTGGATGACGATTCTTGAAAACAACGGTCTGATTAATACGCTGCTCGGCAAAATCGGAATCGGTCCCTTCCAGATGATCAACACCAAGGGCGCTATCGTTCTCGGCATGGTCTACAACTTCCTGCCTTATATGATATTGCCGATTTACTCGGTCATGGAAAAAATAAACGGAAGCCTCTTTGAGGCGGCGAACGACCTTGGCGCCAACCGTCTTGAAACCTTCCGCAGAGTGGTGCTTCCGCTGAGTCTGCCGGGTGTCATCACCGGAATTACAATGGTGTTTGTTCCCTCGGTCAGTACCTTCGTCATCTCGCAGATGCTCGGCGGCGGAAGAAATCCCCTCATCGGTGATGTCATCGAACGACTGTTTGTCGGTGCGGCTCCCAATTACAACGTAGGTGCTGCACTCTCCCTTGTGCTTATGGTACTGATTCTCATAAGCATGGCTGTGATGAAGAAATTTGACGACGGCGAAGAAACAGGGGGGTTGATGATGTGAAAATCTTATCAAGAATTTACACCGGACTTATATTTTTGTTCCTGTATGCCCCTATTGCGGTGCTGATTGTGTTCTCCTTCAACCAGAGCAAGAGCCGGTCTGTCTGGAAGGGCTTTTCGCTCCGATGGTATGAGAATCTTTTCAGAGACAGCACCATTTTGGAAGCCTTGAGAACGTCCATTGAAGTGGCCGTGATCGCCGCGATCGCTTCCACCATCATCGGCACGGCGGCTGCCGTCGGACTCAAAAAGATGAACAAGGGGCTGCGTTCGGTCATGCTGACGCTGAACAATATCCCCATGGTCAACCCGGATATTGTGACGGGTATCTCTATGATGCTGCTCTTTGTGGGAGTGTTCGCAACGACCGGACTTCTTCGCCCGGGATTCGGCACGCTGGTGATCGCGCATATCACCTTCTGTATTCCGTATGTGGTGCTGTCGGTTATGCCCAAGCTCAATCAGATGAATCCGAGCATTTATGAAGCGGCGCAGGATTTAGGCTGTCCGCCCTTCAGGGCTTTCATCAAGGTGGTCATTCCGGAAATTATGCCCGGCATTATCACCGGCATGATGATGGCGTTCACGTTGTCGCTCGACGACTTTGTGATCAGCTACTTTACCAGCGGTTCCACCGCCCAGACGCTTCCCATGGTCATCTATTCCATGACCAAGCGCAGGATCAACCCCAAGATCAACGCACTTTCCGCTTTGATGTTCGTGATCGTTCTGTTGCTGCTTGTTGCCATCAATCTTCGTCAGATCCGTGAGGCGTCACGCAGACGAAACGAAAAATTCAAGGCATAACAAAATGAAGAAAGGATTTTGATAAATGAAAAAAATACTTGCACTTGTGCTCTCCGCAGCATTGATGATTTCCACACTGTCCGTACTTTCCGGCTGTTCGAAGGAGCAGGGCGTTCCCAAGACCGGAGAGGTGCTTTACGTCTACAACTGGGGCGAATACATCTCCAACGGCGACGACGGCTCCATGGACGTCAACGCCGAATTTGAAAAGGAAACCGGTATCGAGGTCAAATACCTCAACTTCTCCAGCAACGAGGAAATGTATGCCAAGATGAAGAGCGGCGGCATGACGGTGGACGTCATCATTCCTTCCGACTACATGATCGCTCAGCTGATTCATGAGAACATGCTGGAAAAGCTGGATTTCAACAACATTCCGAATGCAGACAACGTTGATGAACAATTCCGCAAGCCGGCATTTGACCCGACAGGCGAATACTCCGTGGCTTACACATGGGGCTGCACCGCGATTTTCTACGACTCCAGATATGTGGACGCGGCTGACGTTGACGAGAACACATGGGACCTTCTCTGGAACGAGAAGTACAGCGGCAAGATCCTGATGTTCAACAACCAGCGCGACGCTTTCGGCGTGGCTGAGGCAAAGTTAGGATATTCCCTCAACAGCGAAAATCAGGAAGAGCTGGAAGCCTGCTATGAGGAGCTTGTGAAGCAGTGTCCTCTGGTGCAGGGCTACTACGGCGACCAGATTTTTGACAAGATGGAGAGCGGAGAAGCGCTGATCGCCCCCTATTACAACGGCGACATGAAAATGCTGATGGACGGCAACGAATACATCAAGGGCTACATTCCCAAGGGTGCCAACACCTTCATCGACTCCATGTGCATTCCAACCTGCTGCCAGAACAAGAGTGCAGCCGAGAAGTACATCGACTTCATGTGCCGTGAGGACGTGGCGCTTGCCAACGCGGAGTACATCGGCTACGCTTCCCCCATTTCCGCCGTCAAGGAGGAACTCGACGAGGACGCGACAACCGAATTCTTTTATCCCTCCGATGAGAAGCTTGCCAATGACTGCGAGGTATTCAATCGCCTGTCTGACGAAACCAACACCTATCTCTCCGCCAAGTGGGAAGACCTCATGAAGGAATTCACCGAGAAAACGAGATAAATTCAGAGATTTCCATAGATAAAAAACTGCACAGCGCAGACCCGGAATGCCGGATGCGCTGTGCAGTTTTGTTTAGCTTCAGGTTACGCCGTCAATCAATGCGATCAGTTGTCGTTCATTCCCTGAACTTCTTCGTCTTCAGGCGAAGTGGTTATTGAATCGGGATTGATGACAACATCATCGTAGTGCTGTGTCGAACGGAGAACGACAGTGGTTCTTCCGGGAATGGTGAGTTTGCCGCCTTCAAGTGTTGCCTCCGGCTCTTTTTCTTCCTCTTGGGTTTCTTCCGCAGACGATGCTCCAAACACGGGCGCCGAATTGGATTCGTTTTCCCCTTCTGCATTCTTGGCGACAATGTAGCCTCTCATCTCGGTAAAATCGGAATAACCGAGTGCATTCAGATCAAACGAAGCTTCTTCAAGGTCAAGATTGTGTATCACCATGACGGCGGTTCCGTCATAAATACAGGTATAGGCGCAGATCGAATCCTTGCCGAAGTCACGGGCGGTGACAGTGCCGCGGGCGATCTGGGGATTCTGGTTTTTGAGTTTGAGCAGCAGACGATAGTGAGTCAGCATGGAATTCTCATCCTTGAGCTGTTCGGCAACGCCGTCTATGTCATCCTGATTGACATTATAATCATAACCCTCAGGGGGAGTCATGGAAGAACCGTCGTCAGTGGCAGACCATTTGATAGCCATGCGCGCGGTGGGATCCTTCCTGTTGCCGTCAGTGGAAGTGCCTTTAAGTCCGATTTCCTCACCGTAGTAAATAAAGGTGTTGCCGGGCATCAGTTGGTAAAGGCTGGCGGCTATCTTTCTCTGACCAAGCGTCATGAAGTAGCTTGAGCTGCGGTACATGTCATGATTGGAAACGAAGGGAGCGTCAATTGCGTCGGTTGCTGAAACCAGTTTAAGCTGATTGTTCCAGTTCTGCACCTTCTGGGCGAATTCCTTTCCGTTCTGGTTCTTGACGGTTTTGGAAATGTATCCTCCGGTGTTGGCAAACGAGAAATTGAAGAAGCTGTCAAAGCCGCTGTTGAAATACTTTCTGACTATGGGAGAGGACGTCCACGCTTCGCCGACGGTGTAGAAAGCGGGGTTTTTGGACTGGCAGTACTCAACGATTCTCTTCATGATTTTTACGTTTTCAGACGTATTATTGTAATCGAAGTAAAGCACGGCGTCAAACCGGAAACCGTCAACGCCTTTTTTGATCCAGAAATCGCATATTTTTTCGACTTCTTCCCAGACGTATTCGCTTTTGAAATTCAACTCCGGCATCTCGTCACTGAAAGAACATTCATAATAGTAATCGGTCAGGGATACCGGACGGAATCTTGCACCTTTGAGAGAATAATATTCATACCCGTCCTTCTTGATGTTTGACGCGCCAAGAGCGATCAGCTCTTCGGCAGTGTAGTGGGTATAGTAGTCAATGTACTTTTCATCGTACCTGAGTTCCTTGCCGTTTTTCATGTCGCGGAGATTTGCGCTGAACATCTCAAACCATTCGTGCTTAATGGACGTATGATTGAGCACCATGTCGATGATGAGGGTAATTTTACGCTCATGGCACTTCTTCACGAGATTTTCAAAGTCCTCCATAGTGCCGTACGAGGGGTCTATCGCCATATAGTCGGTGATGTCGTACTTATGGTAGGAGGGAGACGGACAGATCGGCATGAGCCAGATGCCGTTAATGCCGAGAGAACTGCTGCCGTAGGCGCCCGATGCGGGCTTGAGGTAATCGAGTTTCTGCGCAATGCCGTTGAGATCGCCGATGCCGTTGCCGTCGGTGTCCTTGAAGGAACGCACGAAGATCTCATAGAAATTCTTGTACTTGTCATCGAACTCCACAATCGTCTCGTCGGGAACACAAGGCTTTTTCTGTTCGGGGACAGGTTCCTGGGTGCCGCAGGAGACAAGCATGGTCAGCATGGCAAATGCTATCAGCAGTGCGGAACGCAGCTTTTTTTTGAATGTCAAATGAATCATCCTTTCACATTGCCTGAAGATTGCTCAAAAAATAATGCACAATCCACATGCAATTTGTTTGATATGCTATTATTATAAATGGTTTATGTGGCTATGTCAATGAGTTTTAATGGCATTTTGTATGAGAAATAAAAAAATTTCATTAATTTTTGAATTAAACTGGCAATAATCTATTGACAGTTGCCCCGATTTATGATAATATGCATATGGCAATTTTTAACTCTTCGGGAAGGTTGTGATTTTTTTGGCTCAGAAGGAAGCATCTTCATTTCAGCGCGGCTCGGGAATACTATTGTCTGTCACCAGTCTGCCGTCTCCTCATGGTATCGGTACTCTCGGCAAAGCTGCTTATGAATTTGTAGATTTTCTCAGAAAGGCGCAGCAGCGTTACTGGCAGGTACTGCCTATAGGTCCTACCAGCTACGGTGATTCGCCTTATCAGGCTTTTTCGGCTTTTGCCGGTAACCCTTATTTCATAGATCTTGATATCCTTGCGGAGGAAGGACTCCTGCAATATGATGAGATCAACTGTCATGACTGGGGTTACGACACTTCGAGAGTCGACTATGCAAAGATTTTTGAATCAAGATTTACGGTTCTCCGCAAGGCTTTTGACCGCAGCAACCACAAATCGCTGCCGGAGTTCAAAAGGTTCTGCGAAGAAAACGTGTTCTGGCTTGATGACTACAGCCTTTTCATGGCGCTCAAATTCTATTTTGACAACCGTGAATGGCAGCTGTGGGAAAATGACATTCGTCTCAGAAAGCCCGGCGCCGTTAAACTCTATACAGATAAGCTTGCCAACGACGTTGATTTCTGGAAGTTCCTGCAGTTCAAATTCTTTGAACAGTGGAACAGGCTGAAGGCATATGCCAACGAAAGAGGAATCAAGATTATCGGCGATATTCCGATTTATGTGGCTATGGACAGCGCAGATACATGGGTTCACGGCGATCTTTTCCAGCTTGACGAGGAAAAGAAACCTGTCAAGGTCGCGGGTGTTCCGCCGGATAATTTCTCGGCCGACGGTCAGCTCTGGGGCAATCCCCTCTATGACTGGGATAAGATGGAAAAGAACGGCTTTGCCTGGTGGAAGCAGCGTATGCGTGCTTCGGCAAAGATTTACGACGTTATCCGCATAGATCACTTTATCGGCGTTGTCAAGTATTTCTCCATTCCCGCAGACGCTACGACCGCCATCGGCGGAAAGTGGATGCCCGGTCCGGGAATCAAGCTCATCAACGCTATCAATTCCGTGCTCGGCAAATCGCTTGTCATAGCGGAGGACCTCGGCGTTTCGGATGAAAAGGTCGAAGCTCTGCTCAAAAAGGCTGGATATCCCGGCATGAAGGTGCTGCAGTTCGGCTTTGACGGAGGCAGTGACAATGTCATGCTGCCGCACAATATCACTGACAATTATGTTGTCTACGGCGGTACGCACGACAATGAAACACTTGTCGGCTATTTCTGCGATGACAATAAGAGCATAGAAGATCTCAGATATGCAGTGGAATATCTCGATTGCGAAACGATAGATAATATACCGAATGCTATCATCAGAGTTGGCTTCATGTCCTGTGCTCACACTGTCATCTATCAGCTTCAGGATTATCTTGGTCTTGACAATTCCGCCAGGATGAACTTCCCCTCCAAGCTGGGAGGCAACTGGGAATGGAGAGCCACTAAGGCGCAGATGTCGGATAAGCTGGCAAAGAGGATCGCGCGGCTTGTTGAACTTTACGGGAGGTAAACAATTTGAACACCATTTTTCAGAACGATGTAATAAAATGTCTTGAGCTGGATTCCGGCAAGACGCTTGAAACCGCCACCACAAAGGAGCTTTACAACGCGGTCTCCAAGGCTGCTGTGGCGCAGGCCTACCGCGGCGCCGACAAGTTTGCCGGAACCAAGAGGGCGGCATATCTTTCCGCCGAATTCCTTATCGGCAGGATGATCTACAGCAACCTGCTCAATCTCGGTTTGCTTGAAGATACTAAGGAGCTGCTTGCTACAGCCGGCATAGACATCAATGTTTTTGAAGATATAGAGGATGACGCGCTCGGCAACGGCGGTCTGGGTCGTCTGGCGGCCTGCTTCATTGATTCCGCCGCTACCCAGAATATTCCCCTTGACGGCTACGGCATCCGCTATAAATACGGTCTTTTCAAGCAGTATTTTGAAAACGGCTTCCAGAAGGAAAAGGCCGACGACTGGCAGTCCTACGGTGATCCGTGGTCCATTCGCCGCGACGAAGAAACCGTGCTGATCAAGTTCTCCGGTCAGACCGTAAAGGCTGTTCCTTACGATATGCCGGTTATCGGATACGGCGGAAAGACGGTCAACACTCTTCGTCTCTGGCAGGCTGAGGCTGTCAATTCCTTTGATTTCGATCAGTTCAACCGCAACAACAGACCTGCGTCTATCGCTGAAAAGAATGACGCTGAGGTCATTTCGGCTGTTCTTTATCCCAATGATGAGACCTACGAAGGAAAGGTTCTGCGCCTGAAGCAGCAGTATTTCTTCTCCAGCGCGTCGCTGCAGGATATGATCCGCAAATACAAGACCCGCCACGGTTCCGATTTCTCTCACTTTGCCGAGGAATACGCTATTCAGCTCAATGACACTCATCCTGTGGTTTCTATTCCCGAGTTCCTGAGAATTCTGGTCGAGGAAGAGAAGATCGAGCTGAAGGATGCCATTGCATATGCAAAGGATACATTCGCATACACCAATCACACCATCATGCCCGAAGCTCTTGAAAAGTGGCACACCAACCTCTTCTATGACGTTATCCCCGAGGTCTACAACTACGTTATAGCGCTTGACAAGGTTCTGCAGGAAGAGCTTGCCGAAAAGGGCATTGAGGGCGACGATCAGAGAATATTCCGCATTATCTGTGACGATCAGGTGCATATGGCGCGCATAGCGATCTATGCCACACATTCCACCAACGGCGTTGCGCAGATTCACTCCGATATTCTGAAGGATACAGCTCTGCACGAGTGGTACAAGCTCTATCCCGAGCGCTTCAACAACAAGACCAACGGCATCACCCAGCGCCGCTGGCTGGCTCTTGCCAACCAGGAGCTTGCTTCCTTCATCACAAGCAAGATAGGCGACGGTTGGATTACCGATCTCTTTGAGCTCAAGAAGATGGAGCAGTTTGCAGATGACGAGGAAGTGCTCAGGGCATTCGCAGACATCAAGCATCAGAAGAAGGTCGAACTGGCCGAGTACATGAAGAAGATGGATGATCTCACCGTCAATCCCGACTTCATTTTCGACATTCAGGTCAAGAGACTGCACGAGTACAAGCGTCAGCTTCTCAACGCGTTCTCTATCCTTGATATCTACTTCGGCATCAAGGAAGGCAGAATCAAGGACTTCAATCCCACCGCCTTCATTTTCGGCGCAAAGGCTGCTCCGGGATACTACAGAGCCAAGGGAATCATCAAGTTCATCAACGAGATAGGCAAGCTTGTCGCTTCCGATCCCGATGTCAACAAGTATCTCTCGGTTTCCTTCGTTTCCAACTACAATGTTTCCTACGCGGAGAAAATTACCCCTGCCGCCGATGTCTCCGAGCAGATTTCGACAGCCGGCACCGAGGCTTCCGGCACAGGCAACATGAAGTTCATGCTCAACGGCGCTGTGACTCTCGGCACATTTGACGGTGCAAACGTTGAAATCGTCGAGCAGGCCGGCGAGGAGAACAACTACATCTTCGGCGCAAGAGTCGAGGATATCGATGAAATCAAGGGCTCCTACAACTCGAGAAAGATTTATGACGAAAATCCGAGAATCAAGAGAGTGCTCGATACCCTTATCGACGGCACCCTTGACGACGGCGGTTCGGGCATGTTCCGCGACCTCTATTCCTCGCTGATCGACGGTGCTCACTGGCATCATCCCGATCATTATTTCATCCTTCTCGACCTCATTCCCTACTGCGACGCGAAGCTCAGATGCAATGCCGATTATTCCGACAGGAAGGCTTTCGCAAAGAAGTGCTTTATGAATATGGCAAATTCCGGCAAGTTCTCCAGCGACAGAACCATCAAGGAATACGCCTCGGAGATCTGGGGAGTCTGATTTCCTTTTGTGATTTTTGACAAAGGTCAATTATAGCTAAAATTAACAGCAAGTCGGTATTTTGGTTGAGAAAACTTGGCAATATCGGCTTGCTGTTTCTTTCTGTTTTGTAAAAAAACAGCCTCAAAACCCCGAATATTACTAAAATAAGTATGAGATATGAAAAAAAATTGAAATTTCTCAAAAAAATCTTCAAAAATCTATTGACAAATCCTACAACGTGAGGTATTATATTTATAGTTTTGAACGGAGATAAAATATTTCCGGACAGAACAAAACAATTGTGCGAATTGCCGTGAGGCATTCAAAAA
>ONID01000072.1 GCA_900317765.1 uncultured Eubacteriales bacterium
ATGTACCAGTCGGTGCCGGGGTTGTATACGTCGTAATCCACGCCGTTGACGATGCCGCCCAGTTTGTAGGCGTAATCATTCAGCACGCCGTCGAGAGCTTCGCCATATTCGGGCGTGCGGATTTCGTTGGCGTAGGTGTGGCTGACGGTGGTGACGAAATTGGAGTAAACGATACCGCCCTTCATGATGTTCGCATCGGCGTTGAACTCGAGGCGATCGGGGGAGAAGGCATACTCAGGAATATTGGAATGATACTTGACGGTGTCGATGTTTGCGATGCCCTGGAAATGCAGGTTGTGAATGGTGAGAACGGTCTTGGTGCCGTTGTAGAAGGGGTTGCCCTCATAGACAGTGTGCAGATAGACCGGAACCAGAGCCGCCTGCCAGTCGTGACAGTGGATGACGTCGGGATGGAAGCCGATGGCGCACATGGAAGCGAGCACAGCCTTTGAGAAGAAAATAAAGGGCACGATGTCGCCTGCCATATCGGTGTAGGGATTGCCCCTGCCGAAGAAGTATTCGTTGTCGATGAAGTAGAATCTGACGCCGTTCCACCAATACTCCATCAGACCGACATAATACATATGGCAGTCACGGGTGAAGTCCATGTAGAAATGGGTGACATAGGTCATGTTGTTGCGGAAATGCTCGGGGATGCAAGTGTATCTGGGCAGAATCACGCGCACGTCCAGATCTCCCTGATTGGCAAGCGCTCTCGGAAGAGCGGACATGACATCGGCGAGACCGCCCGTTTTAACAAACGGATCGCATTCCGAACCTACAAACAAAATATTGCTCATATTTCGTCCTCCTAAGTTGTGTATATTTCCAATTACTCTTCGAGCCTGTTCTGACTCTTTGTAATCAGCTTACAAAACAATTTTATCATGTTATTCGTGATATTTCAAGGAGAAATTCTTTAAATCAGGCAAAATCCAGTAAAATTTAATAAATTTTTTTTGTGTTTTTTTATTAAGAACAGAATAACGGGGCAAATTGTGCAGATAATACAGTTGCAGGCACAGAGAATTCCCTTTTGGGATCTTTTTATAAGCCGTGCGTCGGGCAGTGTCTGCTCACATCCGGCGGAAAGCAAAGGCAAATTCGGGCAAAAGTGAAAAAATGTAGGTGGTGCAATTAAGCTGTACGGCTGTCTTTTTATTTCACTCCAAAGGGGATCCCAAAAGGGTCGTCCGTATCATTCCCGGATACTGCCTGCGCAAGAAAGCCGGATGTGGTTGTGATACATAATGAAAGAATGGTGAATAAAGAAAAAATAATAAAGTGAGCCTACAGCGTTTTTTCCGTGGACATGCAATAACAGGGATAAAAAGGAATAATATAATATTGCGAATGGCGAATAATGATTAAATTCGGAATGATTGGGTGGTGTTGTTTTTTGAATTTCCTGCTGATTCTTTCGGATGCGCTGAAGGGGCTGTACAGCCTGTTTCTCAGCGTGTCGTCGATTTCGGGATTTCCGCCGAGGCTTTCGGCTGCGGAGGAGAGGAAGTACATAGATGAATGGACGGCGGGCAATCGTACTGCAAGACAGAAGCTAATCGAGCATAATCTGCGGCTGGTGGCTCATGTGAGCAAAAAATACTGCGCCGCGGTTCCCGACGGAGACGATCTGATTTCGATAGGTACCATCGGGCTGATCAAGGCGGTGGACACCTTCCGACCGGAAAAATGCTCCAAGTTTTCGTCCTACGCGGCGACCTGTATTCAGAATGAAATCCTCATGTTCCTTCGCAGCGGCAAAAAAAGCGCCCTCGACATTTCCGTGAACGAACCGATTGACACCGACCGCAATGGAAACGTGCTGACGCTGATGGACATCATCGCGGTAGAGGATACGATTTCAGACGATATTGACACATCCATCAAATGCGAAAAGCTGCGCAGAATCGTGCGCAATGAGCTGGACGAAACCGAACGCAGGATCATTACCAAAAGATACGGACTCGACGGACGCAAACCGCTGACGCAGCGGGAAATCGCCTCTGAACTCCATATTTCTCGCTCATACGTAAGCCGCATCGAAAAAAGGATTCTCGAGCAGATCAGAAGTAAACTGTAGTTTAAATAATTTTTCTGATGTGATTCAGATCATGTACGATCAGGTCGATATAATGCAAATAATCCTCCTCCGGCGGAGTCATATCGGGAATCATGACGGTAAAGCAGCCGGCTGTTTTTGCGGAAATGACGCCGGCGGGGGAATCCTCGACGGCGATACATTCACTGGGGGAAAGTCCCAGTTCTCCGGCAGCGGCTAAATATATATCCGGCGCTGGTTTGCTTCTGGCGATGGAAGCACCGCTCACTACCGCGTCGAGTTTGTCGAATAGACCGTGCGGTTCCAGGTAATGCCTCGCCCTTTTGACAGGTGAAGCGGTCGCAAGGGCGATTTTAATGTCCTTTTGTTTCAGGTAATCAAATATTTCAGCAGCACCCTGTTTCAGCTCCACACCGTTGCGGTCGATGAAATCAGCCATCAGCTTTCTTCTCAGTGCGCGAATTTCGTGGTAGTCGGCAGTTTCCCCGAACCAGTCCAGAAATTTAGGAATGGCTGTTTCGGGCGAATTGCTCCGCAGACTCAGCGCCATTTTGGGTGTCAGTTCAAATCCGAATGCGGCGCAGGCTTCCGTCCAGAATCTCATATAAAGCCGTTCGCTGTCCACAAGTACCCCGTCCATATCGAAAATGACCCCTTTGAATGACAGTGACATGCCACAATCACATCCTTTCCATAACAATTGTATAATCGCTTGCAGAATATGTCAAGTCATTCCGACAGATAAAAAAAGATCCCTCCGCCAAAAAGGAGAAGGATCTTTTAATAGAATCACAAAAACATTAGTTGTCAATCTTGTCAAGCTCTGAAATAATTAAATTCATATTCAGTTCCTGTTGTCCCATCGGTTTTGCGTCGGTTTTTTCCGTGGTTTTGCCTGCGGGAGACGGATTGGAAGACTTGACCGATACGACTTTAGGTACAGCGGAGACTTGTTTCTTTGCGGATACAGTCTTGGCAGGTGCGGCAGCTTTTTTCTTAGAGGCTGTTGCAGGAGACGTAGCAGGTGCATCGACCGAAATAACCGGGATGGTTTTAATCATTGAATGCGCGGAACTGCCGCTTACAACAGCTGCTTTCTTTTGAATGGGAGCAGCCTGTACGCCGGAGGATGCTTTCGGTGTGGGGGAGGGAGCGTTGGTTTTCGGTGCAGGAGTCGGCTTTGCTGGCTGTGCAGCAGCGGAAATGACCGGAGCGGCTTTCTTGGGAGCAGGCTTTTCAACCGGTTCGGCAACTGTCGGAGCGGAAACTTCTTGGGATTCCTGTCCTTCCGCGGGTTCTTCCTCATCCTCATATGATTCATCTTCATCGGATTCATCCTCATCGGAAGCATCATCGGCGAGTTCTACGGATTTCAGTGAGAATTCGATGGTCAGCCAGTCCAGGATCACCATACCGGCAAACATGATAAGATGGTTGCTGATATAATTGGAGCTGCCCACTCTGTATTCACCGAAGACACCGAGAATAACAGCGACGACGATGAGCGGGAGAGAGGCCCAGTGGAATCTGCTGAAACCGCTCTTTCTCGCAGTTACGATAATGAGATAGACCAGCACCGCGACGCAGCAGAGGATACCGATAATCTGAGAGATTTTGATGAATTCGTTCAGACTGAGTTTAAGGGGGTCCGCACGCATGCTGTCCATGACAACCTGGTTAGTACCGTGAAGGGCAAGCATGAGCATGGCTGTCTTTCCGGCAATTATCTCCCTGTCGGCGTTTCGGATGCAGCGAACAAAGAACCAGATACTGATCAGGAAAATGAAAGTTTCATAAATACCGTCTAACTGATAAATGGCAAGATTGTAAATGCCCTGTTCACTGTCGTACACGGCAAACAGACTGAAGTCCACTTCATAGCCTATTTCTGCAGGAGTAAAACCTGTGGCAAACCGTCCGACGGTGACTGCGAAAGCGCCTCCGACAGCAAGACAATCCAGCAGAGAACCGAGATTGTCGGCATCGAAAAATCTGACGGCGATAACGGCAGCCAGAAATACTCCCAAAAAGACGCCGTAGAGACCGAAACCTCCGTTTGTCAGATTGAGGTACTGTCCTAACCCTGTCAAATTGCTTCTGCCGAAAATAATGTAGAAAATCCGACCGAAAATCAGTCCAAGCGGAATTCCGAACGAAACACAGGTAAAGATATCGTTAACATTCCTGCGTTGAAAATAACGAAGCAGGCAGGCAATACACACTCCGATGAAACATGCAAGAGAAGTAAATACCGCAAACCAGCTAATTTCTAAATTGCCTATGATCAGCATGAGCTGATTATCCAAATCAAAGACCCCCTGTACTTATTCGGCTGAACAGAAATACATGATATCACTCATAGGTCTCTGTTCTCCGATATATGCGATTGTGTTGTATACTTCGTTTTTAAAAACGATAGTACCCGTCTGACCTCCGTCAAGATTGTAAGCTGTGATACATCCTTTGTCAGCCATAATCTTCGCCATATCCTCACGGAAAGTGCCTGGAAGACCGAATGTGCAGTAAAGATAGTGCAGCTTGCCGAGCTGACCGATTGCCACTCTTCCGGCACTCATATGCGGTTCGCCAAGCGGATAGTATGTTTCGATCCCCGGATCATACGGTTGGTTGTTTTCCACAAGAGCCGGTCCGAAGGTAAAGGAAAGCATAATATCATCTGCACCGTGTTTTTCGATATAATCACTCAGTTCGTAATCTTTCCAGATTTTAAAATCACCGTTGTAATCTATTACGAGCACATCGAGATATTTCTGGAATGAGTTGTTGCTGGGCTTGTTGCAAATCACGTTGCCGTATTGGACAATGATACCGAACTTTCTGTATTTATAAAAGTCGGATGACATTCCGATGACGCCGTTGGTGGTTGCAAAAATATTGGTAGGATACTGGTTAAAGGTGACATTGTAATCGCCCAATGACCATTGCCTGCGAAACTGGGAAGGATGCTTTATCTTAATATCGGCAAAGCATAATTCGGCTCGTAGCGTTTCACTGACTTCCTTCCAGCATACTACTTCTATCGTGCTGTCCTTGTAGCATGTCTTGTTGTTATCCTTAAAGAAATGGGATGGATCGGGAGGACTCTTCGGGGTGCTGAAGTCGTAGGGCAGCATCCGGACGACTTCTGCATCCGATGTCTGAGAAATGATGGAATTGATTTCATTAGAAACATATGCAGACACCAGATCCTTCGTCATCACGAGTTGCGTTTCATTGGTGGAAGGAGAATAGGCGAGGACTGCAAGGGATGAAATCAGCAGTAAATTCAACAGGGCAAGCAGAAGTGTTTTAAAATAGCGCAGGAACTTCGTTTTTTTTTCGTTTTTTTCCATCGCGCTAAACACCTCCAAAGATCGAAGAAATCAGATCGTCATTCCCGACAATTTTCCATTGTTGGTCGTAGTAAACAAAATTCACTCTGATGACACTGATTCTGATGCCGGCTGTTTTGACATATTCATTCATAGCCATTGAAAGCATGTCGCAAACAGCCTTCCGGTCGCTGCTGTCAAATTCGTTGAGATGGTTTTTTACCATGTAATCGTGTTCCAGACGGGTAAGATTATTCTGGACCCATGAAACAAAACTGCTTTTATTGACAGTCGCTATCCTGACTTTGCTGATAAATGCATCGGTGCCGTTAATCTGGGCTTGCTCAAGAGGCTCACAGGAAAGCTCCCTGAGTGAAATGTCGATAAAGCAATCGAAGAAGCTTTCACCGGTTGTGTTAACCGGCGTTACTGAAGCGCCGTCTGCGAGAAACTGATCGGCTTTTTCGTAATTCTTTTGCTTTAAAGCCGAGATGAATTCTGTGAGAACCACTTCGGGAGGATCAGCTGACGTGATCACCCGTGTGGGAAGTACACAGCGGCTCAACCCGATAAGCATGATCAGCGGAAGCAAGGAAGCCAGTGTGACACGCAGTCTGGTTGACAATTCTATCACGGCTTTCTGAAAGGGATTGATTGTGAACAGCGGGCTTGCTTTATTCAGCTGATGCGAAATACAGAACGTCACTCATCGGACGCTGTTCGCCTTTGTAAGCGATTTTGTTGTATACATTGTTTTTGAATACCAGGGTGCCGGATTGACCTCCGTCAAGGTTATACGCGGTGATACATCCTTTATCCACCAGAATCTGCGGGAAATCCTGGCGCTGAAGTCCCGGATTGCCATAAGTACAGAGCAGATAGTGCAGCTTACCGAGCTGACCGATGGCAGCTCGACCGGAATGCATGTAGTGTTCACCGAGAGGATAATTGTTTTCGACTTTCGGATCGTAGGCGACACCGTTCTCAACGAGTGCCGGTCCGAAGGAGAAGGACAGCATAATGTCATCCGCGCCGTTTTTCTTGATATAGTCGCTCAGCTCGTTGTCCTTCCAGATTTTGAAGTCGCCGTTGTAATCGATGACCAGAACATCGAGATATTTCTGGCGTGAAAGTGTGCTGCGTTTATCGCAGATCACAGTGCCGTACTGCACGATGACACCGTATTTTCTGAATTTGTAGAAATCGGATGACATTCCGACGACGCCGTTTGACAGAGCAAAAATATTGGTGGGATACTGGTATTTGCTGGAATTATAATCTCCGTTTGCCCACTGTCTGCGGAACTGGGAGGGATGCTTGATCTTGATATCGGAGAAGCATATCTCCGCACCGTTAATCTTGCTCACTTCTTTCCAGCAAGTGACTTCGATAGTGCTGTCCTTGTAGCAGGATTTTCCGTCCTTGGTGTAATAGTTCTTACTGCTCGGGGGATTCTGAGGGGCACTGAAGTCATACGGGAGCATACGCACAACTTCTGCGTTGGTCGTCTTGGAAACGATGTTGTTTATCTTGTTGTTGAGAAATGCAGAAGAAAGATCCTTCGTCATATCAAATTGCTTCACAGTGGTAGTCGGTGAAAAAGCAAGGAAAACAAGAGAAAAGAGCATGGTCACGCTCATGAAGAAGAAAGAAAACGCTTTCCTGCTCTTCCGGTTTTTTTTCATTACCTGCTCCTTAGTCTCCAACAGATTCTGTTTTATCAGATTTATCTTTTCCTTCATTATCATTACCTCCGTAAATAGCCTTGATGAGATCCTCATTACCGTTTATTTTCCAGCTCTTGTCTGTGAAGATAAAGTTGACATCAACCTCGCGGGATACTTTGACATCTTTCTTGACGTATTCCTTGAGAGCCATTGACATCACCTTGTCGACAGCCTTGCGGTCAGAATTGTCGAATTCTTTAAGATTCTTTTTGACCATGTAATCATGCTCTAAACGGGCAAGGTTTTGTGTTGACCATGAGAGAAAATCATTGCTGTCGATGGAAATCAGATTAACCTTGAGCGAAGCGGTAGTACCGTCGTATTCGGGTTCACCGACCGATTCACATTCGAGCAGATCAAGAACTGTGTCAACATAATCGTCAAAAAAGCTATATCCCGTTTCATTCTGTGGATTGATGGTCGCGCCATTGGCGAGGTATGTATCCGCCTTGGAAAAATTCTTTTCCTTCATTGCTGCAATAAAGCTATTAAATACAGTGTCAGGCGGTTCGGCGGATGTGATGACCTTTGCGGAATAGTCACATCTGCTGAGAACAAGAATTGTCATCAATAACAATACGGACGATACAACGATTCGTGTTTTTTTTGACAAGAATATCACAGCCTTTTTCAAAATTATTGTTCTGTAAACTATATTAATAATAGAGTCAACATGAAGATAATATCATAAAGCACACAAAAGTGCAACAAGTTTTTTTGCAAAACAAGTCGATTATTAAAAATTTGTAAAATAGATGTAATAATACGGAAAAGGACTTGATTTTTTTTGTAAACGTTATTATAATACATGTTAGCACTCGGGGAACGAGAGTGCTAACGGCTTTGAGAAGGGTTTCTCAGCCGTATGCAAGTATTATTTGCGGGGTGATTCTCCGCAGTGAAAGGAAGAATTTTATTATGACTATCAGACCGCTTTCAGACAGAGTTGTGCTCAAAATGACAGAGGCTGAGGAGAGCACGGCGTCAGGCATCATCCTCTCCGCCAAATCAAAGGAGAAGCCGCAGATCGCTGAAGTTATTTCGGTTGGACCCGGCGGAGTGGTTGACGGCGAAAAGGTCGAAATGACCGTCAAACCCGGCGATAAGGTGCTCACCAGCAAGTATTCCGGCACAGAAGTCAAGATCGACGGCGAGGAATTCGTCATCGTGCGCATAGGCGATATTCTTGCCGTTTGCGAATAATACAGATATTTTTTTGCAGGAGGAATTAAGTTATGGCAAAGATAATCAAATACGGAGAGGATGCCCGCAAATCACTGCAGGCAGGTATAGATCAGCTTGCCGATACAGTCAAGATCACACTCGGACCCAAGGGCAGAAACGTCGTTCTCGATAAGAAATTCGGCGCACCGCTCATCACAAACGACGGTGTGACCATCGCCAAGGAGATCGAGCTTGACGATCCCTTTGAGAACATGGGCGCTCAGCTCGTCAAGGAAGTCGCTACCAAGACCAACGACGTGGCAGGCGACGGCACCACCACCGCCACCCTGCTTGCACAGGCGCTGATCCGCGAGGGCATGAAGAATGTCACCGGCGGCGCCAACCCGATGTTTGTCAAGAAGGGCATCGCCAAGGCTGTTGAAGCCGCTTCTGCTGCAGTGGTAGAAAATTCCGTGCCGGTCAGCGGTTCCGAGGATATTGCCAAGGTCGCTTCCGTTTCGTCTGCTGACGAAACCATCGGCAAGCTCATTGCCGAAGCAATGGAGAAGGTCAGCGCCGACGGCGTTATTACCGTTGAAGAAGGCAAGACTGCCAAGACCGACATTGATGTAGTGGAAGGCATGCAGTTCGACAGAGGCTACATTTCTCCCTACATGGTAACAGACACCGACAAGATGGAAGCTGTCATCGACGACGCTCTCGTACTCATCACCGACAAGAAGATTTCCTCCATTCAGGAAATTCTTCCCCTGCTCGAGCAGATTGTCAAGATGGGCAAGAAGCTGGTCATTATTGCCGAGGATGTAGAAGGCGACGCGCTTTCCACCCTTATCGTCAACAAGCTCAGAGGCACCTTCACCTGCGTATGCGTCAAGGCACCCGGCTTTGGTGACAGACGCAAGGAGATGCTGCAGGATATCGCTATTCTGACAGGCGGTACCGTCATCAGCGACGACATCGGACTCCAGCTCACCGAAACGACCCTTGATCAGCTCGGTCAGGCACGTCAGGTCAAGATCACCAAAGAGAATACCACGATCGTCGACGGCGCAGGCGAGAAAGACGCGATTGCATCCAGAGTCGCACAGATCCGCACACAGATAGAAACCACCACTTCCGAATTTGACAAGGAAAAGCTGCAGGAAAGACTTGCTAAGCTGGCAGGCGGCGTTGCGGTTATCCGCGTCGGCGCTGCTACCGAAGTCGAAATGAAGGAAATGAAGCTCCGCATCGAGGACGCTCTGGCAGCCACCAAGGCAGCAGTCGAGGAAGGCATTGTCGCAGGCGGCGGCGTTGCACTGCTCAACGCAATGAGCGCGGTTGCACCGCTCATTGACCAGACCACAGGCGACGTACAGACCGGCGTCAAGATTGTGCTCAAGGCACTGGAAGAGCCGATTCGTCAGATTGCTTCCAACTCCGGTCTGGAAGGTTCGGTCATCATCGACACCATTAAGAAGTCCGGCAAGAACGGTTATGGCTTCAACTTTGTCACCGACGAATACTGCGACATGATTTCCGCAGGTATCGTTGACCCGACCAAGGTGACGCGCTCCGCTCTTCAGAATGCTGCTTCTGTAGCGGCAATGGTGCTCACCACCGAGTCGCTTGTCGCCGACAAGCCCGAGCCTCCGGCACCTCCTGCACCGATGGACGGCGGCATGGGCGGGATGTATTAATTCCCGCAGCGTGACCGTCTGATCGTGCGCCAATAGTCAACAAACGGACGGTGCTGTCGACAAAAAAACGGCAGCGCCGTTTTTGTACAAGTTGCATATGCAACTTGTACAAAAACGTGATTGAAATTGTTATTTTATTGTAATTGCCTACAAAAAATCAGAAATGTTCAATTGTTTATTGCACTAAAATTATATTTATGATAGAATAATTTAAGAGATTTTCAGTGCATGTGATCGCAAGCATGTAATATCAATAAAAGCCGGGAGGAAATATATTATGTCTCAGTTTATTCCAGCACCCTATGATGATGAAGAGGATCTGCCGCCGATCGTTCTGCCTATTCCCTATGAGGAAGAGGAGAACGCAAGAAAGAAGATCAAGGAAGCCAAGGTTGCCAAGAAGGTAGCCGACGAATCCAAGGTCAACGCAGTTGTTTCCGAGAAGAAGGCCGAGGAAGCCGAAGCTATCGCAGCAGCCAAGATTCAGGCAGCCATTGAGGCAGCCAAGCTTCAGGCAACCCAGAAGATTCAGGAAGCTCAGCAGATGCAGGAAGCCATTAAGAGAGCCGAGGCAGCCAACAAGGAGAGACTGGCAGCCGTTGCAGCAGCAGAGCAGGCAAGAAAAGAAGCCCAGATCAAGGAAGACCTCGCAAAGAAGGCTGCAGCTCAGGCAGCACAGGCAGAAATGGCAGCACAGGCAGCTATCAACGCCATCAACGCAGCCGTCAAGAAGTAATCTTACTTCCATATCATTAGTCATCAGAACAGGCAAGCGAATGCAACACTTCGTCTGCCTGTTTTTTTGTTCGTCCGGCATGGGCAACGGCTCGGCGATGAAAGTCCGCTACAGACTTGGCAGTAGGAGCAGCCGAAGGCAAGGGTGTCTGTCGTGAGGCGGAATCTGAAGGAAGCCGGATATAGTGGTTTAAAAGAACCGCTATGGGCAAAACCTCGGTCTGACGAAAAAAACTGCATATAAGGCGTCGTGATGTGGACGAGTTTGCTAAAAAAACGAAGTCCGATACTGCCCGAGCTTTGCGGCGTAAATGCAGCAGATATATGAGGAGAAGGTGGTTCGCTATGCGGACGATATTGTACTTCTGGCGAAAAGCGAAAGAGCAGCCGAAAGACTGCTTGAAACCAGCACCCGATACCTTGAAAAGAAACTGAAACTCAGGGTAAATACGGAAAGAGCCAAGCAGTCAGCGTCTATTCTATGCAGGGTTGGCTCAACTACTAAGCAATTGCGGATATGCAAAGCACAATAGACGACTGGAACGGATGGCTTCGCCGCAGAATACGCATGTATATCTGGAAATAATGGAAAAGACCAAGGACAAGAGTTGCCAATCTTGAAAAGTTTGGTATGCCGCATTGGAAAGTCTACAGAAACGGCAATTCTCGGAAAGGATACTGGACACTTGCGGGGAGCGGAATCCTTACGCACACCATCACAAACAAAAGACTTGCACAAGCAGGATATTTTGATATATCCAAAAAGTACAAGTCTCTGCATTATTTATGATTGAACCGCCGTGTACTAAGCAACGATCGGTTCGCAGGGTGGTGTGAGAGGTCGGCTACGCAGTTAATTAACACAGAGAACAAAATGAAATGAGGATAATCTATGGAAATCAAACAGACCGGCATTGATTTAATATGCACCGGACACTGCACCAAAGAACGCGCCTACCGCATCATGAAGCAGCAACTCGGAGATAAACTGAAGCAGTTCAAAGTCGGACTTGTGATGGAATTCTGATTGAAAAAATCGAATTACCGGAACACAAAACAAAGCAGCAGCCCGTGAGAAGAATCCATCTCGGGCTGCTGCGCTTTTTTGAGTTTGGGAGAAACTTTATGAAATAATTATAGATTCTGAAGCATCTGATCCCTGACTTCCTCCGTCTTCCACCCGACAAGAACAAAGTTTCCGTTGGTATGACGGTTGACGCGATTGATCCATGGAACTTCATTGGCTGCCTTCGCTTTCAGCATATCATTCTGAATGTCCGCGGCGAAGAGTGAAGAATTGATCACCCACCAATGCGCAGCAATTTCCGCTCTGTTGAGATCATCCTCCAGACGGAGCGCTTCATAAACGGGCGTCGCTTCGGGGAGCGTGACAATGATCACTTCCGTTTCGTCTGATTTAAG
>ONID01000243.1 GCA_900317765.1 uncultured Eubacteriales bacterium
ACGCCATAGAAACTGCTTTCTCCGCTGTTCATCCATCTGATTGCATGGGCTGGTTTAAGTCGTGCTTTGTGTCTTGCTAATTATTTGGATTGCTATAATTCCGGAGAAGCCTCACGTGAGACATCCATATTATCCAAAAGCTTGTTGACCTTCTGCTTTAGCAGGTCGCGCTGCTGCGTTTCCATTTGGAATAATTTGTATTGCTCGTTGCGGAACAGGTCGCGGGCGAAGGCACTCCGCATGGACTCAATGCCCTTGTTGGTGAGGTAACCGGTTCTCGGATCGCGTGAGTATACCAGCAAATGAACATGAGGATGGTGGGTAGTGTTGTGGAAAGCTGCGTACCACCGAAGGTCTGACACCTTGATCTTGTGGGCTTCGGCTATCGAAATAACATTGCGGCGTATGGCTTTTTTCCATGCTTCGGCGTTGTTGTAACCGAGGCGTTCCGCGTCCTCGCGGCGTAAACTGATGACGTGCGTCCAGAGGATTCCCTGATGAGATGCGACTTCATTCGCCACGGCATCGAGGTCAATTTTGTCATCGGTCTGGCTGAACAGCCCGTGCCGACCAAGCTTTTCCACGCTCGGACGCTCCGCGATGTAGGAAACCAGCTTTTTAAAATTGCCTATGCGATCAGAATTTCGCTCGACGAAAGCGTCAATGAATTCTGTCGCGGAGGCTTTTTCTTTTTTCTGCTGGTACTCAATGTACTCCGGATACTCGACAGAGGCAGGATATTTCTTGACGATACTGGCGATCAGGTCATCCTGTTTCTTGGTAGCAGGAGAGTGATCAACGCCATACGGGAGCTTCTCAACGCCCTCACGAGTACCCATGTACTTCACCAAGTTGCCCGCTCTGAAGGCGTTCCTGATGTACCGACTTGTAAAAATAATCTTCGCCATCTTAGCTTTTTTGATACCGATAGGCTTCATCAAAGGTGATAATCCCATTGCAACTCTGTATTTGTTCTTCCATAGTGAAAAAAATCCTTTAGTATATCCTTTCTCTATGATAGACCCCTCAAACGGCATAAGGGTAGTAACACTGATTTCGGGTGAAAAATTGCGAAACGGTCGGCTCTGCCGTCCGAAGTAACACGTCAGCGGCGACACGACAAGGGCGACGGCTGACTTTAACCTGCTTGACCATTAAAAATGGCATACTCTGGTAAAACCTTGCTCAAATCACGCTCAAATTCGAGCTAAAAACCCATTTCAGCAGAATGTGTACAAATTGCGTCTAATGCCGCAGCCCCTGACGCTTGTGAAAAAAGTTGATCGCGTCCTCTATCGGACGGATGGTGTAACGCAGGTTTCCGTTGTAGGAGCGACCATCTCTGGTGTGGATTTTGGTCGGCTCGATGGGGATGAATTGCTTTCCCTCCACGACAATTTTGTCGTTCCATCGCAGAATAATCTTTTCGGGAGAGCGAAGCTCCTTGCAAATTCTCAGAGGACAAGGCTTGCCTGAGTGCATAAGCCCACAGCAAACCGTGGAGGACACTTCGAAATATTTTCCTCATGTGGTCAAATTTGAATTGAAAATCGCGGTCACCCTGTCTCTGATCGAAGAAAAATGAAGGGCAAACTTCGATTCACGACTCAGAATAAGCATAGAGGAGGCTTGCGGAGCTTTTGAAAACCAATTGCGGGAGAACAGTTTTGATGGGGGAATTGATTTTCTTAGGCTGATAGCCCACTTGAAATCCAAATCAATATTGCCTATAGTCATTCAAAATCATTTTCAAAACCAATTACCCTGAGTGAATTTGCTCAGAGCAGTCGGCAGAGGACGCTTCTATTGACGTTGCAACCATCTCAATCATTGAGGAAACGAGGTAGAGCAGTAGCGTTTTTGCAGGGCGATTTTTCAAAAAAATTACCGTCCTCGTAATAAATTGTTCCGGAAATATTCACACGAGCGAGATTATTTTTCACTTCAACTGTGCTATCATGGTAGTAGATAGGCTTGGAAAATCTTATTTTTCACTTCAACTGTGCTATCATGGTAGTAGATAGGCTTGGAAAATCATTTCAATTTTGGAAATTGCAAGGGAAAAACGAATTCCAAATCGTAATTTTTTCATTCAAGTGGCTGTCATAGCTGTGCCGTGATCCTGAAAATATTATAACAGACAATCAAAAATTTCACAAGAGCTTCGCCTGATGTTTTGTCAGTGATGTTAGTTTGCCATTTTTACGCGATTAAGATTATCCAAAATCTGGAGAGATGCTGATGAAAAAGGAAGACAACAATAGAACTCCAAGGCTGATTCGTTATGGTTATCTGAGCAACACCGTTTATTTTATACCGGATAATCTTTCATTAACCATCTGCGTTGATCCCAAAAAAGAAAAATCCCCCCGCAAAAGAAAGCCAACCAAGGCTCAGTTGGCTCAGATACAAGAGGATAAAGAGAATATCATTCGGCTATTTCAGCAGAACCAAAGCGATTTGGCTGGCTTCACAAGCAGGTATGATATGACAACTGACTTCCAGCGTCTTATCTTTCAATTGACTGAATCGGATATGTTGAGCGGAAATATAATCCCGTTAAGCAATGTACTGAGTGGCGCAACGATTACTCTGAAGTATGGCGAGGGGGTGTTTGAATTTCTCAACACGGATTTCTCACCGGCTTATGAGGCGGTTCGCAAGGGATTATCAGGTTGCCAAGTCTCTGATGAATGCCATACTGTAGCCCAGCAATATGCTTTTACCATGAGAAAACTAAGGTCGCTGTTCTATCAATCGTTATACACAGCCGTCTGTCCGATCATCTTGATAGATACTG
>ONID01000031.1 GCA_900317765.1 uncultured Eubacteriales bacterium
CCGATTTTCTTAAGTCAGCTCTTTCAGCAGCTTTACAACACCGCAGATGCCTGGATCGTGGGGCATTATTTGGGCGACCGCGCCTTTGCAGCGGTCACTTCGTCGGGAAGCCTGATTTTCCTTTTCATCAGCTTTTTCATAGGGCTTTCCATGGGCGCAGGAGTGGTGATCAGCCGGTACTTCGGCGCGGGTGACAGGGAAAACGTATCGCGCGCGGTGCATACCAATGTGCTGGTATCGCTGCTCTGCGGAATGCTGCTCGCCGTCGTCGGCGTTGCGCTGACGCCCACTATTCTCCGGCTGATGAAGACCGACCCGGACGTGCTGCCGCAGTCGATTACCTATTTCCGGTTCTTCTTTATCGGCGCACCGGCACTGGTGATGTACAATTCGCTCAAAGGCATTATGAACGCGGTGGGCGACAGCCGACGGCCGCTGTATTATCTGATATTTTCCTCTGTGCTCAATGTCTTTCTCGACTGGCTTTTTGTGGGTCCCTGCGGTCTGGACATTCGCTGGGCTGCGATTGCGACCGCCATCTCGCAGGCGGCTTCCGCCCTGCTGTGTTTGCGACAGCTATGCAAGAAGGGTACCGTCTACAAGCTGTCCCTGAAAAAGCTCAGAATCCACATCGGCATACTCAAAGAAATCCTTCGCCTCGGACTTCCCGCCGGCGTGCAGAATTCCGTGATCGGTCTTGCGAATGTGCTGGTGCAGACCAACATCAACACCTTCGGCGACGTGGCTATGGCAGCCTGCGGTGCCTATTCCCGCATCGAGGGATTTGCTTTTCTGCCCATCATGTCCTTCTCGATGGCGATAACGACATTCGTCAGCCAGAATCTCGGCGCCAAGCAATACGACCGCACCCGTCAGGGGGCGCGGTTCGGCATCTTCTCATCGGTTCTGATGGCGGAGATCATCGGTCTGACGATATTTATATTTGCCCGTCCGATGATTGCCGCCTTTGTGGAGGACCCGGAAGCCATTGCCATCGGCGTACGGCAGACGCGTGTGGAATCGCTCTTCTTCTGCCTGCTGGCTTATTCCCACTGTATTGCAGGCGTTTGCAGAGGCGCCGGAAAGGCGTTTGTGCCTATGTTTGTCATGCTGTCGGTGTGGTGCGTGCTGCGCGTTGCCGTTGTCACGGCTGCGATGCACATTTCACACAATATTCTGCTGCTGTTCTGCGTCTATCCGCTGACATGGTTCATCAGCTCGGTCATATATCTGATTTACTACCTCCGTTCGGATTGGATACACGGCTTTGACCAATAAAATATCTGACCATACGTAAAAAAACCGTACCGGCATATCAAAATGACCGGTGCGGTTTTTTTGTGCGGAGCGGGATTATTGCAGAATCAGCCAGAGGGCGGGACGGACGGCTATGCCGGCGTGATTGACGTCGTTGCCGTCCTTGTCGATCTTTCCTTTGTCTGAAACGCTTGCGGCGCGATTGGTTTTTGAGCCGGGTGAACGGAGAATCCACCAGTCGGAGCTGGAGTTGCTGTCTTTCCCGTGGGAATGGGTGTAGGAGGTAGAATAGGCGATTCTGTCACGGTTGGTCGTAAAGTAATATTCTGCCTCATCAATGCTGAGTACAAATATTCTGTCGGTGGTGGTGTTGCCTCCGTCAATACCGAATTCGTCATTGTACGGGTTGGCAAGTCTGACGGCGGCTATCCGGTTTTGTTCGCTCTGGCTGAAAGCGATATTGAGAAACGATTTGTTCAGCCAGCTCCTCAACGAGCAGGTTTCCCATGTGACATTGGCCAGAGTGTCATTGTACGGCACATAGTCAAGCAGCTCTTCCGACAGAAGCAGTGCCCTTCCGCTTTTGATGTCCAGCACGCGCCATGCGACAGGCTGTATCTCCCCGTCGGCGCCTTGCGGATACTTGCCGAGGGTGACAATATCTCCTACCTCGAGATATTGCAGTTCATTCTCTGAGGATTTATCCGAGGCTTCCTGCGTTTGCTCGTCGCTGTCGCCAGTGTCATAGTCAATGTCAAATGGGCGGGAGGAATTCTCCGTCCGGGCACTTGTGTTGTCCTGATCGGCAGATGCGTCTGTGCTGTCGCCGCTGACGGAATGGAGAGAGATAATCGTGATCGCAGAAAAGACAACGACAATCAATAAGCAGACAAGCGCGGGAATGGCAATCTGATTCAGGTTGAAAGAGGACGGGCTTTTTGCGGATGCCGATATGGGCGTCTGCTGTTGCTGACGCTGCAAGCGGAGACGCTCGTTTTCTTCGGCAATGAATCTGGACGCGTCAACCGTTGCGTCGATTTCACCCGGTTCATGGAGAATATACTTCCGGTATTCATCGCATTTCTGAAGCTCCCGCAGCATATCCTGCGGTGATTCGAAGCGGTCGTCGGGGCGATAGCTTGTTGCCCTGAGCACCAGGGCCTTCAGTCGCCTCGAACCGTAGCGCGGCTCCGGAAATGGTTTGGTATCGGGCGGCATTTTGTCGATCCGCTCGTGGTTGGAAGGGTACACCCCTTCGTTCAGATACCGGTACATGACCATTCCGAGCGAGTACATGTCGCTGCAGAATTTCTCGTTTCCGAGAGAACGGTCCAGACCGCGTGTTTCGGGAGCCATCGTGCTTTCCGACCCCGTCGGCGTGACGGACGCTTCGCTGGCACGCTTGGCTATGCCGAAATCGCCCAGCAGAAAGCCTGTTTTATTCCGGAAGTCCTTGTCATAGAAAATATTCTCGGGTTTGATGTCGCGGTGGAGTATCCGCCTGTCGGAAAACGACTGGAGCAGCGGCAAAAGATCGCATCCCAACCGGACGGCGATTTCCTCTCCGTCATCCTTGACATGGTACTGACTGAGCGTAAAGAGAAATTTCATGACCGAGCAATAATATCTCGGCTTCCCCGGTATCTCCACAACAAAGGCGTCCAGATACTGCACGACATGGGGCTGTCTGTTTTTCTTGAGCTCCTGCAGTATTTCCATTTCGCGCACGTTGAAGATATTGTTGGAATAGGAGGATTTATGCTCCTCCGAGATTCGGAGCACGTATCGGGTTTTTCCCGAGCCGTCAACGATTCTGTAAACATTTGACATGCCGCCGTGATCGAGCAGTTCGCCTAAAGAATACCCTGAAAGACCGACAGATGACTTTCGACTGTCAAAGATTTTGGTTATCTGTGACAGCGAAGAAGGCGCAATGTGTATCATCTGATCATCTCCTCTTTTTGGATTATACATTGTCATTTTATCACAAGTCAATTTATAAGTCAAACAGTAAATCAGCTTTTTCTTCCTGCTTAATGCAAAACCTCCAAAGCCGGCGCTGCCGCCGCTTTGGAGGTTGTTTTCGCGGGCACACTGAATGCCCACAGGTTGCGTATCTGACCTTTTATGTCGCTGTATTTCCACAGTTTTTCAGAATTGATATAGCTGTTTGAATCGTTGACCTTGATCTTGTTGTCAACGTAGTTTGTAAATACTATGTAATGTCCGCCGGTGGTGAAGTAGCCTTTGCCCATGATCGCAACGATCGGATGCCCCTTTTTGAGCTGCTTCTTGATCGCGTCCTCGCTGTTGGAGACTCTTGTCACCTTCATGCCGAGTTTGACGCCGCCTTTGTCCATCAGGCTCCATGAGGAACCTGCGCCCGGAACGCAGTATTTTTCCTTGATGGCAAACTGCGCCAGCTTGCGGGGCGTGAGCGTTGTGTCGTTGAGCAGATACATCGAAACCATCGAAAGCGCCGTCGGTCCGCAGCCGCTTGTTCCGATGCAGCCGGTGCCGTATTTGTCATAACCCCAGCGTTCGTCCCACTGCATAAAGAGGGGAACCGTCTTGCTGTTTTTGTATTCCGTCAGGTTGAAGGTGACTCCCTTGTAGCTGTCCTTGCGGATGGGATAATTCAGAACAAAGGAAGCCGCTTCCTTGTTGCGTCCCAGCAGACTGACCAGATAATCCGGATAGCCGGAGGTGTCGATCGTGACGGTGATCGACTTGGAGGTAACTTTTTTGCCCACGTTGTCCGAAACGACACACTTCACGTTCATCTTGTGCCATGAGGCTTCCGAAATGCCGCTGACGGTGGCGGAGGTGTTCTTTCCGAATTTTGTCCAGAGGGATTCGCCGTCTTTTTTAATGTACCACTGGTATTTAAGACCGATGCCCGAAGCCTCTATCGAAAATTCGGCTTTCTTCTGTATCTTTACCGTCACATTCTTGGGCTGCGTCGTTATGCTCAGAGGAGCGTCGACGGTGATCCGGGCGGGAACGGTCTCCTGCGTCCTGTTGACGTTGCCGGTGACCACGCACTTGATCAGCATGCCTTCCCATGTCTTGTTGACCTTTGCGGTGGTCTCGGGGGTTGTGCGGTCGTCCCACTTGTTCCATTCCGTCTGTCCGGCTTTTTTGTAATACCAGCGGTATCTGACGTCAAGTCCTGTTGCTTCGGTTTTGAATGTGACCGAACTGCCTAATTTGAGAGTGACGTCTTTCGGCTGGGCTGTGATGGTGATCGGAGAGTCCACGCGGACGGTCAGATTTCTGCTGGTGACGGTGGAGCCTGTGCTGTCGGTGATGATGCACTGCAGCTGCATGCCTTCCCACGTCGTATTGGCTACCGCGGAGGTGACGGCGGTTATGTGTCCCTTCCACAGCGTCCAGAAGGCGAGACCTTTCTTTTTGAAATACCACTGGTATTTCAGTCCGCTTCCGACCGCCTTTACGGAAAAGACGGTTGTTTCACCCAATACCGCCATGGTATCCGAGGGCTGACGAACGATCTGGAGCGGAGCCTTGATCTTCACTTTGGCGGCTTCCGATACAACGCTGTTTCCGTCGCTGTCGGTCACTTCACATCTGACAAGCATACCGTCCCATGTCACGTTCGCACTGGCGGAGGTGACGGCGGTTGTGTGCCCTGCCCACTCGGTCCATGCCGCGCCGATGCTGTCCTTTTTGAAATACCACTGGTATTTCAGTCCGCTGCCGCTTGCCCTGACGGTGAATGTCGTTTTCTGCCCCGGTTCAGCCGTGACATTGGAAGGCTGCGAGGTGATTTTCACCTTCTGCTCGGTCTGGGTGACGGAGGTCGTTGTACCCGCTGCGGAGACGGTCTGCCACCGTGGCAGATAGGCCGTGCTGGTCAGCAGCGTCAGTGCTGTCGCAAAGGCTGCGATTCGTTTTTTCAGTTGGTTGTTTTTCTTCAAGCTTTACACCCACTCATTTTCTCTTTCAAGAATGAATTGACAGATTGATTTTTGCGAAGAAAGATTTCCTGATTTTTCCTTAAACGTGATGACAACTATTTTAAAATTATAACAGAATTATTACAAATTGTCAATTCAAATTCAAACGCAGTATTTTCGTACTTTTTGTTTATTTTCTACGTGAGATTATATTCCTTGAGGAAAGGGATGCGGAACGTTTGGTTAAAGCGTACAGTTTCTATCTCTGCAAATTGTTATTCGTGACAAAGCAGGCTTCTCTTGTGATTTTTTTGGAATTGTGCATTATTGCTTATATAAGTGTTGCTATTTTATTAAAAAGATATGTTGAAATCTTCCTGTAAAAATGTTAAAATATATCAGTACATCGTTTCAGACAGGTAGGTCCACGGACAGGTGGTCGTAAATTCAAGGAGGGAATGTATTTGAAAAAACAATTGGTTTCATTAGCGCTTACCCTGGCTATGCTGATTACGCTGGTGCAGAGCGGAATACTCGGCGTGGACGCTCATGCGGATGCGCTGGGGCTGAAGCCCTATTCGGGCTGGTTCAGCACCGGAAAGGCAGGCACCAAGGATCTGATTCGCAAGGTCTGCAATCTTTCCAAGAGCCAGACAAGCAGTCAGATCGGTCAGAGAGTGGACGACATTCTCTTCAAGGCGAAATACAGACCGTCTGATATAGGGGGAAGCAACTGGGTCAAGAACAATCACGGCGCGGGACTGAAATCAGTCTATGATCCGGGGTTGGGAACGACGGTCAACTGGGGATCATCCGGCTGGGGCTGCTATTCCTATGCCATGTATGTTTCCAGATATGTCAGAGGAAGCAACGGCAGAATCGTCTCCACCGGCAAGGGCGTTGTGCCCACTGTCAGCCAGGTCAAGAAGCTTTTTGAAACCTACGCCGATCCCGGTGAACACGTCAGATATTATTATAAATCCCCCTCCGGCTCCAATACCGTTCATTCGGTGGCGTATCTTGCCAGCGACAAAGACGGTTTCTATTTTTCGAGCGAAAACGGAGACTACCTCAAAATATCCGTCCATTACTGCACATACAGCTATATTCAGAAAAAGCTCCGCGTCCAGTCCGGGCAGGGTTCCATCTTTATTTACGATACCAACGGCGGCAGGGATATGAAGAACGGAAAGGTGACGGTGACGTCGGATTCCGTTATCGCCAAGCCCAAGCTCAGCTATTCTCCCGACACCTCGGCCTATAAGGTAGCATTCAGCCGTTCGCTGTCATACAACGGTTCAGACAACCTGATGATGGGCACGGATGTCAAGTATGCACAGGCTTGCCTGCACTACCTCGGATACGATATCCAGATCGACGGCGTGTTCGGAAGCGGAACGGCATATACCGTCAGGCAGTTCCAGTCGCATTACGGCATGGCGTCTGACGGCATCATAGGTTCCGCGTCGTGGGCTGCGCTTGAAAAAGCCGTCAAGAACAATCCCGCGCCTGTCAAGCTGGAAGTCAAAACACATCCCAAGAACACCGCTGCGTTGCCGGACAGCAACGTCACCTTCAGCGTCACCGCAACCGGCAACAAGCTGACCTATCAGTGGTATTACAAGAAGTCGGGTGACAGCAGCTGGACTTTATGGAAAAACCGCACCTCGGCATCCTTCACGACGCTTTCCAATTCCACATGGAACGGCATGCAGGTTTACTGCAAGGTGACCGACGGTTCGGGTAAGAGCGTCAATTCCAAAACCGCTACCATTACCATCTCCACCGAGATGAAGATCACCGAGCAGCCCAAGAGCAGGACAATCGTTCTCGGCGAACCGCTGACCGTTTCGGTCAAGGCGCAGGGCATCGGTCTCAGCTATCAGTGGTATTATAAGAAGAAGACCGAATCCACCTGGAGCAGCTGGGAAAGAAGAACCCACGCGAGCGAGACAGTGACCCCGAATGCCACATGGGACGGCATACAGCTCTATTGCAGAGTAAAGGATTCCTCCGGCAAGTCGCTTAATTCAGTGACTGCGATCATCACCATGAATCGGGAATTCGTGATCACCGAGCAGCCCAAGAACAGGACCATCAATCTCGGCGAACCGCTGACCGTTTCGGTCAAGGCAACCGGAGAAGGTCTCAGCTACCAGTGGTATTACAAGAAGGCGGATGAGATCGCCTGGAGCAAATGGACCGCAAGAACGCACGCATCCGAAACGGTTACTCCCAATGAAACATGCGACGGCATACAGCTCTATTGCAAGGTAAAGGATTCCTCCGGGCAGACCCGCAATTCGGTTTCCGCGGTCGTCAAAATCAATGCTTCGCTCAGGATCACGGAACAGCCCAAGGACCAGACGATCAGTCTCGGCAACAGGCTCACCGTTTCTGTGAAGGCGCAGGGAGCAGGGCTGAGCTATCAGTGGTATTACAAAAAGGCAGGCAAAACCGCCTGGAGCGAATGGGATACAGCCACTCACGCGAGTGAGACTTTGACGCCGGACGCCTCTTGGAACGGCATTCAGCTGTTCTGCAAGGTCAGGGATGCTTCCGGTAAGTCGGTCAACTCAGTGGCAGCGGTCATCACGGTGACCGAAGGCACCTCGCTTGCCATTCTCAGTCAGCCCGAGAGCGCGTCGGTCATGCTCGGCGAAAGCGTCACCGTTTCCGTGAAGGCGCAGGGAAAGGGTCTGAGCTACCAGTGGTATCACAAGAAGATCGGCAATTCGTCGTGGACTGTCTGGACAGGCCGTACGCATGCGACCGAAACCGTCACGCCCAATGAGACGTGGAACGGCATGCAGCTTTACTGCAAGGTAACCGATTCGTCAGGCAAGACGGTGGGTTCCTCTGTCGCCGTTATTACGGTCAGCGCAGATACCGATCCGGATGAGATGCCGGTGGGCTGAGAAATCCGTTGCAGCGACAGGATCATTCTGAAAATCAATCACCCCGGCACATTGCCTTTGCATAAAAGGTTTTGTGCCGGGCGTTTTTCTTTATTGACACATGCCGCTGATCGGTGCTATAATGTATAGTAATCTTCAAAGAAGGAAATTTTACATCGGATTCAGGAGAAGAATATGGAACAGAAAACCGGCAGAAAGTATTTTGAGTTTGACGACAGACTGATGGAATTGGCGCTTGCAACCGAACAGGATATACAGCCCGCTTTCAAGCGGATAGAGGACATCGCCTTTATCAATCAGCAGAAGGTGCTTGCGGCGTTCATCGGCAACGGGGTAGGGGAGAACTGTTTTACGTCCTCCACCGGCTACGGCTACGGCGACGTGGGCAGAGAAAAGCTCGAGCGGGTCTTCGCCGATGCGATGGAGTGTGAGGACGCTCTGCTTCGCCACAATTTCATGTGCGGAACCCATGCGCTGACCGTTGCGCTTTTCGGCGTTCTCCGTCCGGGAGACACCATGCTCTGTGTCACAGGCATGCCGTATGATACCATTCAGTCGGTCATAGGCATCAGCAAGCAGTCGGCAAGCGGTTCGCTGAAGGACTTCGGCATAGCCTTTGAGAAAGTGGATCTGCTCGCCGACGGCAGCGTCGACATTGACGGGACACTCCGGGCGCTGCGGGACAACCGCTCGGTCAGGATGGTTTACATCCAGCGTTCGAGGGGATATTCCCTTCGCCCCTCGCTCACGGTGGAACAGATAGAGGAAATATGCAGTGCCGTGAGAAACGTCAGACCCGAGGTCATCATCATGGTGGACAACTGCTACGGTGAATTCGTGCAGCTGAGCGAACCCTGCGCGCACGGCGCGGACCTGATGGCCGGTTCGCTCATCAAGAATCCCGGCGGCGGCATCGCTGCGACGGGAGGCTATATCGCCGGACGTTCCGACCTTGTGGAATTGTGCTCCTACCGCCTTTCCACCCCCGGAACAGGCAGAGAGGTCGGCTGTACGCTGGGACATTCGAGAGAGATGTATATGGGGCTTTTTTCGGCTCCGCATGTGGTGGGCGAGGCTCTCAAAACGGCGTCGTTCTGCGCGGGACTGTTTTCACGGCTCGGGTATGACGTAACGCCGCAGCCCAACGAATGCCGCGCCGACATCATCCAGTCTGTCATGCTTCGCAACCCCGAGTCGCTGATCGCCTTCTGTCAGGGAATACAGAGCGGTTCTCCGGTGGATGCCAAAGCCCTTCCCGAGCCGTGGGACATGCCCGGTTATGACAGCAAGATCATCATGGCGTCCGGTTCCTTCACCCTCGGCTCCTCGATTGAGCTTTCCGCCGACGCTCCCCTCCGCGAGCCTTTCGCGGTCTGGATGCAGGGAAGTCTGAATTACGCTGCGGGAAAGACGGGCATTCTCATTGCTGCCCAGCGCATGCTTGACAAAGGTCTGCTCACTATTCAATAAAGGGGAAGGAATGATCTGAAATGAGATCGGGAAAAATACCTGCCGTGCGGCTTTGTGTGGCTATCCTGCTTTTTGTTCTGACAGGGTCACTCGCGTCCTGCTCGGTACATGGCTGCGGCGGAGATGCGACTTCGGTCAGCAGCGTGGAAACCGCTGAGGAATCGGCTGCGGAATCCGACCCGTCGGAAAGCTCTGAAATCGAAGGCTCGTCAGAAGACGTTTCCGAGGCGGTTTCATCCAAGACGGTGTCATCGGAGAAGGAGGTTGAATCGGATAAAAACGATGTGTCGTCCGAAACGGAACCTCCCAGGATAATGTCGCAGCCCAAAAGCGCTTCGGTGACCAGGAACGGGTCGGTCAAAATTTCTGTGAAAGCCAAAGGGGAAGGACTCCAATATCAGTGGTACGTCAAAACCGATCCGCAGGCTGCCTATTCCGCCCGCAAGAAATTGACACACGCCACCGAAACCGTCAAGCATGACGGCAAATGGAGCGTGATGTTCTGCTACTGCATCATCACCGACAAAGCGGGCCATCAGACCGCCTCCGATGCGGTGGTCATTACGCTGAAACAATCCGTGAACCTGCTCGCCGTGGGTGACAGCATATGTCGCGGCGGACGCAATTCCCGCAAGGGATTTGTGGGCGATTTAGGCTATCCCTATGTCAATCTGGGGCTGAACGGAGCGACCTTGTCCACCAAAGAAACGACTGTCACCACGATTCCGGATCAGCTTGCGGGGGCAGCCGATTCCAATCCCGATATTATCATTGCAGACGGCGGGGTGAATGATTATATCTACAACGTCCCATTGGGAAGGGTGCCGAAAACGCCCGTTTCGGACCCGAACGAGCTGACCCGTGATGAGCTGCGTACGGCAATGGGCGGTTTGCAGAAGCTCTTTGCACTGATGAGAAGCAAATTTCCCCATGCCAGGCGCTATTTTGTCATTACCCACAAGACCACCCAGCGCATTCCCAAGACGATTGACGGCAAATACGTTTATACCGACGAGGACAGATATGTGGACTGGACGGTCACCAAAAACAAGGCGGGTTATACCCAGCAGGATCTGCATGACGCTATCGTGGCCTGCTGCAGGGTTTATGACGTCGAGGTCATCGACATTTACAAAAAAAGCGCCCTCAATACGGCCGAAAAGAAGTATTGCAGCGATACGTCCTATTTCGAAGACGCCTCGGTGACCAACAGCGCCGCTGTCGATATCGACGGCGTGCATCCTCTTTCAAAGGGATACAGCGAGTACTATATCCCTTTGATCCGCAAGCAGATCAAGATCGTGCAGCAGACGGGAGAGATTCCGCTGGAGATACTGCTTCAGCCCACCGACAAGACCGTTTCACTGGGGAATCCCGTGACATTGTCGCTCAAGGCCAGCGGAACAAAGCTGAGCTATCAGTGGTATTACAAAAAGGCAGACCAAACTTCATTCTCAAAATGGAGGAAAAGCACAAACGATTCCGAGACAGTCACCCCAAACGCCTCCTGGAACGGTATTCAGCTCTACTGTGTGGTTACCGACGGTCACGGAGACACCGTGCAGTCCAATACCATCACCGTGAAGGTGAAATGACATAACAAATTCCAAAAAAAAACAGCTCCCTTACCGTGCGGAAACAAGACTGTTTTTCCTGCACTAAGGGAGCTTTATTGTTACGGCGGAAGCATTTGATGCAATTCGGCTGCCGTGCGCGTCGGTGACAACGCACTTTACTCTCATTCCGTCCCACGACGGATTGGACAGGGCTGATGTGACGGCGGTGGTGTGGTTTTTCCAGATGTGCCAGTCATGCATGCCCTTCTTCTTGTAATACCATTGGTAACGCAGACCGTCCCCCTGTGCGACGACCGAAAATTCGGCGGGTTCGTATGCCGTGACCGCTATGCTGCCGGGATGTCTGAGAATGTCGAGCGCGTCTTTGATCCATACATTGGCGCTGTCGGAGGAGATGATTTTTCCCGTGCGGTCGGATATGTCACAGCGAACCTTCATCCTGTGCCATGACCTTTCGGCGGCAAGAAGGACTGTCGGATTGTTCTGCCCTTTCCAGATGCGCCATGTGTCTGTGCCTTTGTCCATGCGCATCCACTGGTATCTGAGATCGCGTCCGGTGGCTTTCACAGAGAACTTCACCTCGTCGCCTGACCGGGCGGAAACGGCATCGGGCGATTTTTTCAGGGTTAACAGGTCGTTGACCGTCACGGTGGCTGCCCTCGAAGACACCGGCGTACATCCGTCCGCGGTGATGACGCATTTCAGCTTCCATCCGTGCCATCTACTGTCTGCGATGCCGACAAATTCACTGCCTGTCTGTCCAGGGAGCCTGACCCATCCGAAGCCGTCGCCTCTGTCGGCGTACCACTGAAAGCGTGCTTCGCGTGCCCCTGTGACAATGCGCAGCCTGACCTCTTCGCCCGAGCTGACCGTTGCGTCTTTGGGCTGAACGGCTATGTCTATTTTGTCATTCACCGTGATTTCCGCGGGCTGCGACAGGATGCTGTTTCCGCTGCTGTCGGTGACTTCGCAGCAAATCTCGCTGCCGGACAGTGCCGGCGAGGCTGTCAGCGTCAGATCGGAGGCGGTCTGTCCCTTTAGCGTAGACCATACCGACAGATTTTTCCGCTTCAGAAACCACCGGTATTTCAGTCCGTCGCCTGACGCCTCCGCCGAAAACGACATTGTCTCGCCGCTCCTGGCGGCAACCGACTGGGGATGCAGCGTGAGAAGCGGCGTGCCGGCGGGCTGAATGGCCGCCCTGTCCGAAATGATCGCGCTGCCGCCGGGACAGTTCACCCTGCAATAAACCTTGCCGGACGGAACGTCAGCGGATGTCAGGGAAAGCTCCGCCTGGTCCCGGTTGAGCATTTTGACACCGAACAGGCTTCCCTGCGGCACAAAATACCATTGGTAGTCAAGCCCCTCCGTGCCTCCTTTGACGGAAAACGCGGCAGAGCCATCCTTGGAAAGGGTTGCGCTTTCCGGCTGTGAAATAATGGTAGGGATGTCCGTGATGGTGACGGTTGCGGGCAAGGAGGAGGTTGAACCGCCGGTGCTGTCGGTGACTATACAGAAAACCTGCATTCCGTTCCATGAATTATTGGAAACGGCTTCCGTCTCGGACAGAGTGTGCCCTCTCCATTTTGTCCAGAAGGTGGAATTGCGCTTTTTGTAGTACCACTGGTATTGAAGCTCGCCGTTTCCGGTCGCACTGACGCGAAAATACGCCGTTTCTCCGAGGTTGACCGTGACGCTGCACGGCTGTGACGTGATGACCGGTGGATCTCCGAGAGAGACCAGAGCGGAACGTGTGGCGATCGAGCTGCCGTATTTGTCCCTGATACAGCAGTACACCCTCATTCCGTTCCATGTGGAATTGACCGTCGCATAAGTCCGGGAGGAAGTGTGTCCTTTCCAGATCAGCCAGCGAGGGAAATTGTACTTCTTGTAGTACCATTGATAGGTAATTCCTTCGCCCGCGGCTGCCGTTTCGAAGGAAATATTCTGTCCTGGGGCGGCAAGGATATCGGCGGGCTGAATGGTAATGGCGGGAGGTGAATGAGTTTCGGCGGGACTGCCGGAAAAGCAGCCGCAGAGGACCAGCGCAATGGCTGTGGCTGCGGCTGCTGTTTTCATTAACAGATGTCTATTCATGACAGGACTTTTCCGCTCAGAACTGAACTTCCACATAGTCGCCGAGAGCGTGGCTCACTTCGAGAATGAGCACGGCATCTCCGTTGACGTCGAGATAGGAGTTGCAGCCAGTTTTGCCGCTGACGGTGTACTTGCCGCCGGAATTCCTGATTCTGATCATATTGTCAACCGAGAGAGTGGATTTGATGGTTTCTTCGTTGAACTGATTGAAGTAGTCGATGACATTCTTTTTGGTTACTCCGTCGGCGCTTCTGGTGAGAGTCCAGGTGTCGTTGGTAATCGCATCGGCTGCCCTGTCCATATCCACCGTTTCGGACGGAATCACAGTGTTGCCGGTGGCAAGATCGATCGTGATCGCATTGGCGCAGGAATAACCGTGTGCCGCTCCGTTGTAGAGATAGTTCTCGCGGAATACGATGCTGAGGGTCTCCTTGGTTTTGTATTTGACCTCGTATGTTCCTTTGAAGGTTTCGATGGCAGAATCCTTGAGTGCGTTGATGCAGCTCTTTTTGAAGTAATCGTTGTAGAAGTTCTGCATCTCTTCATCGTAAAGACCGGAGATCTGGGGATATTTATACTTCAGCTTTCCGTCGTCCGATGTGTAGGTCTTGTAGGTCACCTTGTATTTGTTGTGAAGCTGCGGGGCAGGCTGTGTGGTGGTCGTGGTGGTTGCCTTGGTGGTCGTGGTTGTTTTTTTGGTGGTTGTGGTGGTTGTGGTGGTTGTTGTTTTTTTGGTTGTTGTTGTGGTGGTGGTAGTGGTTTTTTTGGTTCTTGACGGAGCGGTGGTGGTTGTGGTGGTTACGTTCTCGTCGTCGGCTGATTTGGTCTTTTTGCTGCCCTGGTCGTCTTCTTCGTCCGAGTCGTCAAATTCGATAATATTCGGACCGTCCTTGGCGCGGGTCGCCTGCGAGGTGGTGCTGGTGTTCTTTTTGGTGTTTTTTTCCTTGCTGTCGTCGCTCCCGCACGCCGCAAGTCCGGTCAGCAAAGCCGCGGAAATGAGCAGCGCCAGCGCTTTTTTAGTGAAATTGCTTGTTGACATAAAACTTTCCTCCTGTCTGATCAATGGTTGGTTGCAGATAAATGTTCGCTTTCGGCAAGACCCCATTTTCTGACTTCTTTGCAGTGATCTATGATACCGACGTAATAAGCGTCAAGTTCCGTAAAATCGTTGTTGATTTCCTTTGAGTCGTAAACGGTAAACATAATATCGTTGGAATAGGTGTTTCTCAGATGATTGACATACTTCTGCGGGATAAATTCGTTGGCGTAGTACAAATCATGCGCCCCGAAGCAGTGCATCATCTCGTGAGCGTAAGTGGCAGGCTTGGAGATGAAATAGTCGTCAAACCGCACGTAAATGTTGCAGAATTCAATGTAATAATCGGGTGAAGACGAATATCCGAGATACCAGGGGTTGACCTGATTGGTGTAATCGGTATTGAAAAAGAAGAGATAGATCACATTGTCGGCGCGGTATTTGTTTTTGAGCGATGCTGTGTCGATGTTGTTTTCTATCCAGTCTTTCTGAACGCCGTACATGTCGCCGTATTCCGTGATCAATGATTCCTCAAAGACGGCATTAAAACGAAGATCGGGATTCAGTTCCCAGTTCCAGATAAACTGTGCGTCGGATCCGAATCTCGCCGCCTGTTCAGTGAGATATGCCGTGCTGATACGAAGATTGTCGAGCGTATCGAATATCATCGCGCTGTCTTCATCCGAGCTGTCGTCCCATGAAGTGGTCGCGTCGTCGGTGATGATGGACAGGATGAGCGTGCGTCCGGTGAGTGAACCTGCGCTGCCCTGTTCGCCGTGATAGGGTGATTCATATTTGCCGTAGAGATCGATATCGGGGTGAACCTCCGAAACATCAGACACATCCGAAACATCGGCGTCCGATACGGCAGGCGCGATTGGTTTACGCCTGAAAGATAGAAGTATATCGAGGCTTGTCAGGATTAAAACCAGTGCTGCGATAATGATAATTGCCCAATTCGAGCGTTTATTTTTACTTCCGATAAAGACCTACCCCCCTTTATGGTATGATTCTGTAATGATATTTTATATCAATCCCTTCCAAAAGTAAAGAGTAATTAAAGTGTTGTAATACTGAAACCGAAAATTGTAAATATATTTTAAACAATCGGTTAATTTTATACGGGATTGTCATACTTTTTTTTGTCGAAGAAGTCATAGAAGGCTTGGGGCGTCATGCAGTCGTTGATCACGCCCAGCAAGGCTTTGGCGGTCATTTTTTCGGGAAGCCCGAGGTGCCGGAGAAGCCTCGCCCGCTGTGTCGAGCTGTTTGCTCCGCCCGATAGTCCGCAGCGGTAGAAATCCGCCTGCGTGATGGTTTGCCTTTCCTCGCCGGAAGGCTGAACCGGCTGGGATTCTTCGCACGTCACGCCCGCCCTTTGCAGCGCTTGCAGCAGCGCCTCGGTGGACATTCCCTCAACTCCCAGCTTCCCCTCTTTTGAAGGGGTCGTCTTGCGGCGTTCCTTGCCGAATACGTCGGGAATGTAGGCGTGTTTGATGCGTTCGGGCGGAATGCAGGAGCGCAGGTGATTGCGTATGACGAAGCCCGCGGAATCGCTGTCGGTGATCACCAGCAGACCGCGCGTTTCCGCGAGCCTCCGCAGCAGGTTCATTTTTTCCTTGTCCTTGAAAATCCCGAAGCCGTCGGTGGTTATGATAAGCGCGTCGATCAGGGAGGACAGTCGGATTTTGTCGTACTTGCCCTCCACAATCACCGCTTCTCTGATTCTGATCATCTTGCCGCCTCCGCAGCTGCGAACATTTCGGCAAGCAGCTTTTCCATGAGTATTTTGCCGTCAACGCGGCTGCTTTTCAGGGCTGCGTCGGTGCGGCAGAGCATGGTGCACCAGTTTCGGAGCAGGGTCGGGGAATACCTGCGGCAGTCACGGAAGGAAAAGCTGAGCCGTTTTTCCTTGCCCTTGTATTCCTCGCCGAAGAGTGTCGCCATGTCGTCGGCGGTCTTTCGCTGCCCCGAAGCGAGCTTTGCGCGATAGAGGTCGATGAACGCGCCGGACATGATCGCCAGCACCGCGACAGGCTCGGTGCGCTCGTCAAACAGCTCTTCCATAATGCGATAGGCGTCCCTGCGCTTGCCGGCAATGACATTGGATGCCAGCAGATACGCCTTCACGTCCACGCTCTGCGTAGTGTTGGCGTCGATGGCGGCGCGGGTAATTCTGCCATCCCCCTGCGACTGGCAAAGCGAATGCAGCTTGGTCAGTTCGCTGAGAAGGTTGGTGATGTCGCTGCCGCAGCGTTCGACCATGTAGGCCGCGTCAGCTCGGCTGATCTGTGCATTGATGTTGGATGCTTCGGAAAGCAGAATGTCCGTTATCTCGGCGGCAGTAGGAGTCTTGCAGTTGATCACCGTACCGGCTTTTTTGATCAGGCTGCGCATGGCGCCCTGCTTGTCGCCGCTTTTGGCGCTTGCCTTCACAGACACGTTGAAGAATATCAGCACGCAGCTGTCGTTGCTTCCGACAGAGCCGAGGAATGTTTCCAGCTTGCGGTACTGTTCCGCGCTGATGGCTGCCGCGTCCATATCCTTGACCACCACCATGCGGCGTTCCGCCATCATGGGAAGGGTTTCAACCGCGGCGGCAATTTCGTCCACCGTGCAGTCGGAACCGTCGAATTCCGTGTAATTGAATTCCGGCAGCACGTCGGGCATGTATTTTTCCTTCAGCATGTCCAGGCTGCGCCGCCGCAGATAGCCGTCCTCACCGCCGATCAGGTAGACCGCGGATGGCTTGCCTGATGAAATATGCCCGCCCAGCGCGCTGTAATTGATCTCCGCCATTGTTTCAGACCTTTCGCTTTTTTGATATACCTTTAGTATAGGATTGAATTTCAGGGTTGTCAAGTGATGGCGCTCTTTTTTATAAAAGGGCAGTCGTTTGCTGTAAATTTTTTACGAGCAATCAAAGGCTTATTTCACACCAAAGGTAGGCGCACTGTACTGTTTTTGGTTCACTAATCGGCGGAAAATGCTGTTTTTATTGACATTATACCCGCTTTTTGGTATAATAATATACAGAAAATACATCATAACTCTGACAAAAAGAGAGGTTCAGCACTATGAAATTTCTTCATGTTTCGGATCTCCATTTCGGCAAAGTGATACACGGCGTGTCCATGCTGGAAAACGGAGATCAGCCCCACTGGGTGGATCAATTCCTCGCGCTGGCGGAGGAAATCAGACCCGACGCCGTGGTCATTGCCGGAGACGTCTACGACCGCAGTTCTCCTTCGGGTGAAGCTGTCAGCCTGATGAGCCGCATGTTGGTGGGGCTGGAATCGCTGGGAATTGCCGTGCTGCTGGTTGCCGGCAATCACGATTCCGGAGCGCGTCTGGCATTTGCAAGCGAGATTCTCGCGCGGCAGAGCATACATATTGCAGGCAGCGTCAAACGGGAGATGGATCGTGTCGTGCTGCGTGACGGATTCGGCGAGGTGCATTTCTGGCTGATGCCCTATGCGTTCCCCGCCGCGGTCGCACAGGCGCTCGGGGACGAAGAAATCCGCGATTACGACACCGCCGTGCGCAGGCTGATTGCGGAGCAGGAGATCGACACTTCCGCGAGGAATGTCATCATTGCGCACCAGAATGTCACCGTCAACGGCAAGGAAATGGAACGCGGAGGTTCCGAAAGCGCCGTGGGCGGCGTGGGACAGGTGGGACATTCCGCCTTTGACGGCTTTGATTACGCCGCGCTGGGACACATTCACGCGGCTTACAAGGTGGGGCGTGATGCCGTCCGTTACGCGGGTTCGCCGCTCTGCTATCATTTCGATGAAACCCTCCGTCCTGCGAAAGGCCCGATTCTGGTGGAGATGGGGGAGAAGGGCAGCGACCTGCGCATGGAAACGCTGCATATAGAGCCGCTTCACGCCATGCGCATCATGAAGGGCGAAGCCGACGCGCTGTACGAGCAGGAGCTGGCGCGGGGAACAAAGGGCGAATATCTGAAGCTGATCATCACAGACAAGCCCATGACGCCCGAAATTTCCGACAGATTCCAGGCGCTCGCAGAAAGCCGGGGCAGCGTGCTGATGGAACGGGTGTCTGAATTCCGGCTCATCTCAGCAGAAACAGAGACCCCTGACGGCGTGGTGGTAAGAGAAAAATTGCTGGAAGAACTGTTTGCGGATTTCTATCAGCAGCGTGTGGGAGACGAACCGGACGAGAAGGACCTCGAGCTGTTCCACCATGCCGGAGAACTGCTGAGAAACAACCCTTTTGAAGGCGGCAAGCCGGAGGTTGCAGACGAAAGGCTCAAAAACAAGCTGCTGACATTTCTCATGAAACAGGAGGAGAGCGTACAATGAGACCTGTAAAACTGACCATGAAGGCGTTCGGCTCCTTCGCACAGGAGACGGTCGTGGATTTTGACAAGCTGGGCGGCGGGCTGTATCTGATCGTGGGCAAGACCGGCGCGGGCAAGACGACCATATTCGACGCGATTTCGTTTGC
>ONID01000114.1 GCA_900317765.1 uncultured Eubacteriales bacterium
CGCATTTCCTCAGCGGATATTTTCGCTCCGCCCAGAACAGTGTCAACGTAATTGTTGGTCACGGTGGAGGCCGCACGGGAATAGATATCCCGCAGATCGACCGTAGTGACATTCAGAACAGCCGCTCCGTTGGCACCGGAGGTCTGAATGTCCACAATCTCAATCTCCAGCGTCTTTGAAACGGCGTCTACAATCTTGCGTGTTCCGCTTTTGTCACCGCTGTCAAAACTGAGTCCGTCATAATCCTTTACATAATTGAACGCCGCCTTGTAGTCGCAGTCGTTCATTCTCTTATTGAAGCGCTTGATCGCCTGCTCGGGAGTTTCCGCGTCGTTGCAGGCGCAAAGCAGAAGCATGACCGCCGTTAACAAGAAGGCAAAAACAGTCCTGATTATGCGTTTGTTTTTCAAAATTATCCTTCTCCTGTAAAAATACATTACATCAGATTGCAGACGGCACGCCCGGTAAAACGACGCACCGTCTGCAATTTTTTTACACTTGATACACTGTCAGTATGTCAGGAATTTTCCTTTCTGCGAAGCATTTTCTTGAAATTCAGACCGGTATCCATCAGCAGCAGAATCACGGCGCCCACAAAGAGCAGGACATAGATTACTACCGAATAATTGTACGCCCAGTCCATCTCCACAAAAAATCTTTTGCCGTCTATGCCTAACATATCTACCTTTTCTTCGAGTGAATCCCTGAGTCCGAGCATATACCACGCCTGGAAGAGTGACGAACAGATGATTACGATGTCGCTCAGCAGCTTGGGAAGCAGATTGCGCAGAGAAAGAATGAGGAATATAATCAGCGGAATAACTATGAGAACAACATTGAAGTAGCTGCCTTCCAGCATACGGTCGTTGATTTCCTTGCCGACTATCAGATTCCAGCCGGAAACGCCCTTGGCGGAATTAAAGAATTCAAGCGGATTCAGTGAATTGCGTTCGGAATCGACACCTGCGTAATTCAGTGCGACAAGTACCCCGGCCATCGCCGCAAACAGTCTCATTGCCGTGGTAAACAGCCACATGTTTTCCGGTTCGTCGTCGTCCTCGTCCAGACCGTCATCATCCTTTGGCGCAATCACCACAGCATTGGCGGCCTCTTCCGGCGTAACTTCCATCATTGTCTGGGTACCGTCCGGAAGCTTGACCAGTGCCATCGTCATGACCGCTTCCATCTTTTCCTTCTGACGCTTTCTGCGCCTGCGCAGCACAAGCACGCTGAAGAGAATGATCACGGCGCCGCATGCAATAATGGCGAGCGCTCCCACCAACATGACAAATATCAGATTGATTCGCTGAATCTGATAGCTGATGGTAAATGTCTGTGCTGAAATGGGATGATCAAATTCTCCCTGGGTTTTACCCATGAGAACATCGTTCTTTCCCTTGCCCGTGACGGAAGAATTCCAACTCACCGAGTGCGCCTCGCCCGTACCTCTGAATCCGTATTCCACCACCCCGGTATATCCGGAAGCTTGGATGAAATCAGCGACATTGACGTCCACAGAGACCGAACGCTTGTTGTAAAGGGCGAATTTATCCGCACCTTCCAGTTTGACGGAATTGCCCTCACCGATATACTTCTGAAGAATCGCAGTGACCTCTTCGGCAGTGCCTCTCGGCGTCGTAATGACAACCGCGTACTGGGAACGGGATGCGTTGTAGGGCTCCACCTCAACATCTATTCCGCTGCCCTTGAAGGCTTCTTTGAAATACTTCGCGGCAAACTGCGCTCCGGAATCATCCTCTTCGACCTTGTAGGCAATGCTTATCTCCTGACTCAGCTTGTCGTCATTGCCTATATCAGTCTTCACACTGACCTTGGAAACACTGTAAACTGATGAGGAATACAGCTGAATATTGGCTTCTGAAGCTTTCTCATACACCAGAGCCAGCGTCTTGCCGTCCTCTTTGACGCCCTCTTCGTCTTTGGGCTTGCTACCCCCTGTTATCGTTGACTTTGAAGCGTCAAATCGGCTGCCGTCCATATTGGTGTACGTGAAAGTGACGTTAGAAGTACCGTCGCTGTTGCAGGGGAACTTGCTGAAGACGACCTTCTCGGTCAGTACACCTGTTTCTGAGAAGGCGGTATTCAGCGATCCGTCGCTGACATATTGGAAGGAACATCCATCGCCGAACAGCTTTGAGGTGCAGCTGTTGATCAGTTCCGCGTTTCCCTTGAAGGATATGCGGTAGCGGCTCGCGCCGTCGTCGTCGGATTTCCATTTGCCGGTTGCACTTTCACCCACGGCGTTTTCCATAAATTCCTGGATATTGCTCTTGCCGAGAGTCTCCAATGTCTTTTTGGGTATTTTAACGGTAACTTCGCGCTCGTAATCGCTGCCGTCTTTATCAACATCATGAATGGTGCGGATCTCTATGCTGTCGATCAGGTATTTTGAGATGGTGTTCAGCTTGATCTTTGATGAAGCAAAATTGTCGTTGTCATACGTGACGCCGTTCATGGTTATCTTGACATCGTCGGACATGCTGGAAACATCCTTGGAGATATTCAGTTCTTCCTTCAGAGCGGGCTTGACCCACGCAAGCAGATCCTTGGACTCAAAATCCTCCGTGATGGAAAATCCGCTGGCAAAAAGATCCGCCTTGGGATCTTTATATGTAAACTGCACCGAAGGGTCCCGACCTATAAGAGACTTGACCTTGCTTCTGTAATCGTCGATGCCGTCGAATTTGAGATGAAAGACAAAAACAGCCTTTGTCTTTTTGTCGTTGGTGTACTTGCACTCAAACTCCATCTGTGGCGGGCATTTTTTACTTAACACATCCGCCGCTTCCGAAACTTTGAATTTGCTGAAAAGATTGTTCTGATCTTCCAGTTCATCGCACGTGATGACGCGCTCACCCTTGAACTGCCCGTCGATTTGCAGATCGGTGTTCATTCCGCAGCCTGTCAACAGCAAAGCGGCAATGCATCCCAGCATAAGCCACATCCATCTGATCCGGTGCCTGGTGTTACACGCATTTTCATTGGCGTGGGAATATGTCCGGGTATTGACTATACTTTTTTCGACGTTTTCCACAACGATCTCTCCCTTTGGCTAAATTGGCTAAATGATTGTTCATAAACGATAGGACAAGTTTTCTCATTCTGTGATCGACGGGTGCGAGCCTTTCAGCTTTTACAGCCTGTACAATGGTATTATATAATAAAAAATCCTCAACGTCAATCATGCAAAGGACAAAATCTGAATTTTTATTAAAATTTTTATCGGCTTTCCAAATGAATTTTGTGCTATTTTTAATATAACATTGACATTTCTGCAAATCGGTGTTAAAATATATGTTAGTTTATGATGAATTGTTGTTTTTTCATCGTAACAAAATGATTTACAGGCAATTTTTCGGTTATATTATTTTAAAATTCCAGGAGGTATTATTCATGTCACAGGAAAACTCAAAGAAGCCCGCAAGTGCAGAAAAAGGTAAATCCGCAAAAGGCAAAATAGCTGCGGCGATTTCAATCGTTGTCATTCTCGCGGTTGTCGGTGTACTCGCTTTCATTTTTACCAGACCAGATTCCCCGGAAGACTACAAATATAGTCTCACCATCACTGATGCCACCATTTCAGGGCTCGAAAATAAGAATCTGGAATCTCTCCGCATCCCGGACGACATCGACGGCGTTCCTGTAACCATCATTTCTGCCAATGCCTTCGAGAAGTGCACTGCCATCACATCCGTCAAACTTCCGAAAAATCTCAAAAAAATCGGCAACAGCGCTTTTACAGGCTGTGTCAGTCTTACCAGCGTCAGTATGGATGATTCCGTCGAAACGATTGGTGCAGGTGCATTCTCCGGGTGTTCCAATTTATCAAAGATTAATCTCTCTGATTCGATTAAAAGCATCGGAGGCTACACTTTTTCAAACTGTAAAGAACTGAAAAAGATCACCATTCCGGAGTCTGTCACCTCCATTAATGAAAGAACCTTCTACCAGTGTACCAATCTGACTTCTGTCGATATTCCCAATCAGGTTGCAAGCATCGACAGCGCCGCCTTCTATGAATGCGAAAGTCTGAAAAAGATCACCATTCCCAATTATGTCACAAAAATCAGCGGTTCTTCGTTTTATGGCTGCAAGAGTCTGTCAAAGGTGGACATTCCGAAATCAGTCACTGTGATTGACAGTTATGCTTTCGCAAACTGTTCCGGACTGACACGCGTCAACATTCCCGAAACCGTCCACACGATTCAGGGATTTGCTTTTGACGGATGCCCTGATCTCACCATATACGGTGTAAAAGGATCAACCGCCGAGAAATACGCAAGAGAACACAAAATTTCTTTTAAAGAACTGTAATTGTTTATAGCTGAATAAATACACCCGTTTATTCAGCTTGTACTGAAACAACAGATTATTATTTGATTTTTTGGTAAGTTTAAAGAAGCCGTACGAATTTTAAAAATTCGTACGGCTGTTGTATTCTATCAAAAAGCCACAATGATCGCAATTACATGAATAAAAAATTAAAAAATAAAAAAAACACAAAAACATCTGTAAAAATTCCAAAACATATGATATAATATTTTAATAATGTAATATTCAATGCTGTAAAAGGAGAATTTTTAAAAAAATGTCTGTCAGAGTAGGAATGGTCAGTCTGGGCTGTCCAAAAAATCAGGTGGACGCTGAGCTTATGCTGGGCAGCCTTGCCAACGCGGGATATGAATTGTGCGAAGATGCAGCAATGGCTGACGTTGCTATCGTAAACACATGCGGATTTATTGAAAGCGCCAAGTCTGAAGCCATCGAGGAAATACTGGAACTTGCGGCTCTCAAAAAAGAAGGGCGCATTAAAGCGATAATTGTCACAGGTTGTTTGGCGGAACGCTACCGTGATGCTATCCTGGACGAATTGCCGGAGGTAGATGCGGTAGTCGGTATCGGTTCAAATCACAAAATCGCCGGAATAGTGGAACGCATCGCAAATGAAAACAGATTTGGTATATACGGGGAAAAGGAAGATCTGTGCATGTGCGGCAAACGCATTCGCACCACCCTTCCCTTCTACAGCTATCTGAGAATCGCAGACGGATGCAACAACAAATGCTCATTCTGCGCCATTCCCATGATCAGAGGAAAATTCCGCTCACGTCCCATGGAGGAACTTGTGGAAGAAGCACGGGAGCTTGCCGGAAAAGGCGTCAAAGAACTGACCGTTATCGCGCAGGACACTACCCAGTACGGTTCAGATCTCTACGGCAAGCGAATGCTTCCCGAGCTGCTGAACAGGCTGTGCGAAGTGGATGGGCTTCAATGGATAAGGGTTCTGTATTGCTATCCTGAAAAAATAACAGACGAACTGCTTGACGTCATCGCCAATCAACCCAAAATGTGCAAATACATAGATATGCCTATTCAGCATGTAAGCAAGAATGTACTCCGCTCCATGAACCGTCCCGGAGACAGAGAATCGCTTGCAAAACTGATTGCACACATACGTGAAAAGATTCCCGGCGTTGTATTACGCACCACACTTATGACCGCTTTTCCGGGCGAGACCCAGGAGGACTTTGAAGAACTGATCGATTTTGTGCGCGAGGTAAAATTCGAACGTCTCGGCTGCTTCATCTGGTCGGCGGAAGAAGACACACCGGCATTCGATCTGCCTGACAGAGTCGACCCTGCAACTGCCGCTTTGCGCGAGGAATCCATCATAGATGAACAATCCCGTGTCATTGACCAGTGGTGTGAAAGCATGGTCGGCAAGAAAATTGAGGTTATGACGGAGGGCTTTGACAGACTGGCGGAATGCTATCACGGACGTTCTCAGGGTGAGGCACCCGAGATAGACGGCAAAATATTCTTTGACACAGACGGCAAAAAACTTCGACCCGGTGAGTTCGTGACAGTCGAGATAACCGATTTCATGGACTGCGATCTTGTAGGGCGGATCGTATAAACTATCCAAAGGGGAATGATGTATGAATCTTCCAAATAAATTGACGGTGCTGCGAGTGCTGTTTATCCCTGTAATAATGGTTTTTCTGCTGATACAAAATATACCCTTCCGCTGGCTTATAGGAGGACTTTGCTTCGGTGCGGCGTCGTTTACTGATTTTCTCGACGGTCAGATTGCACGAAAGCGCAATCTCATCACCGACTTTGGCAAGCTCATGGATCCTGTAGCAGACAAAATGCTTATCATGTCCACACTGATCTGTTTTGTGCAGGACAATATCTGCGGCGCATGGGTTGTGGTAGTAATACTGTTCCGGGAATTTCTCATCACATCAATGCGCATGATTGCTGCGGATAAGGGCAAAGTAATTGCCGCAAACATATGGGGCAAGATCAAAACAGTTACTCAGATGATCGCTATCATAGGAATATTCTGCGCAAAGGCTTCCTTTGAATTTGCCTTCATTCCTGCATGGATCGGAGAATGGCTCATGATAATATCCTATATTGTGCTTTACACGGCGGTTGCAGCCACTGTTATCTCAGGAATACGATATATGTACGATGCGCGTGAGTTTTTCCACGACGCTTAATCATGATGTTATAAAAAATAATTTCATAAATCAATGAAAACACTTGTTTTTTTTCGCTACTTATGTCAAAATAGGTAAGGTAATCGCTTAGTGGTAATAAATTGAAAAAATGAAGGGAGCACACCCAAAAATGTCCGAATTTGATAACGAATACAAATCTGACTCCTTTGAAAAAGGCGAAGCCGTCGAAGCGTTTGAAGATTTTGAATTATCGCAAGATGAACTCGACGCTTCTTCCGAGACATATGAGGTCTTCGATGAAATTGACGATTACGAAGAATACGACCAGAACGAAGAACCCGAAGCAGCTGACGATCCCGAAGAATTTGTCGAAGACCCCGAGGAATTTGTCGAAGACCCCGAGGAAGCTGTCGAAGACCCCGAGGAATTTGTCGAAGACCCCGAGGAAGCTGTTGAAGAGCCCGAGGAAGCTGTTGAAGACCCCGAGGAAGCTGTCGTAGAGCCCGAGGAAGCTGTCGTAGAGCCCGAGGAAGCTGTCGTAGAGCCCGAGGAAGCTGTCGTAGAGCCCGAGGAAGCTGTC
>ONID01000198.1 GCA_900317765.1 uncultured Eubacteriales bacterium
TAATTATCGATGTAAGTAAGGCACAACGACAAATAATCATACTCTCCGGAAGGAACTATTGTTGCACGCTCTATATCAAGTGGAGAATTGCCACGAAGAGATTGAATCTCAGCCTGTGCTTCCTTCAATTTTTCTTCTGTTTCCCTGAGTGCGGATTGCGTTTCGCTCAATTGTTTTTCGAGACGGAGCGATCTCATAGCTCCCAATTGTGATTGATTCGCGGTATATACCTGACTTTGCTTAAAAAACGGTAGTAGTTTTAAAATGATTTCTTTACAATCCCTGAAATTGCTTTTCCGAATAACTATAGCATAAGCTGTCATTTCATCAACATCCGCAGAACTGACATTGACTGACTCCATGACGATTGACAATAACTGCTTTTCGATCCATTCATTTACATATTTTCGGAAATAAGAATCATCAATATGATCGCGTATGAGCCTTATCCATTCTTTTGGAGTCATATTCTTCAGAAATAGTTTGTTGTGGTACTTTTCTATAATATATTCATCGTTCACAAATCTTTTTTTAAGCTGCACCCCATCAAGCAACTTGCATATCGCTTTACATTCCTCAGCACTTAACTTTGCGATATAATCTATCATTATTTCATCTCCCTGAATCACAATTCTAATAATACCCGTTTCAAATACTTTATAGCCTTTTCCGGAGCGAAGCCTTGACGAATGGCATCGTAAAGCCATTTTCTTGTCAGAGGATATTCGGTCAGTTTTCTCGAGACAGCACTAAGGCTGTGAGGGATGGGTATCTTTTTACCTTTGAAAGAGCATAATCTTCTGAATATTGTGGCGTCAGTTTCAGTCGTCAGCTCAGACTGACGTCTTTTTGAAGGCTTTACGAAAACGGCCTCCCAAACGACATCAAGTCCCTGAAGCACTTGCAGGCGGTTTCCGAATACAATTTCCTGAATGGGAATTTGTGTATTTGCTTTAATCTGAAGCTTCTCAACGATTGCGTTCCCTTTGAGCCTGATTACCAGTCCATCATATGGAGCCTTTATTCTCATAATACCATCCCGGGGAATCACGGACTGCTCTCCCTGAGACAATACATTTCCGTTGCGGTCAGTTACGGAAACTGCTTCTGTATCTACAAAAGCCGGTAGAGCCTCTTTCCAGAAATACCAATAATATTGGGCGTTATTGCTTCCAATAGCAATAAGTTGCTGACGCCCTATATTGCTAAGTATTAGCATTTTTCCCTGTTTATTTTGCAGATCATATAGCGGTAACATGGTTTCAGTATGTGGATAAGACAATACTTTTGAAATAAAATGATGAGAACCGGAAAGGTGAATAATCATACGTTCTTTGTTATGCTTTATAATGTTCGGCGTTTGTATATACAGCGGCCATATGGGAGTAATCCTGACAGGTTGATCGGTTAATCTGTAATGACCGTTGTTCCAGAAAAAGAGCGCCGCTTCCTTTGTCAGTTTCGGAACTTCTATGACATATAGACGCCACATTTTCCTGTCATCTAATTTTGAAGCTACTATTTTCTTTGTTACTCCGTCACTTTGACCGCTGCAATTAAAAAAAACGGTAGTAGTCAGCAAATAATACGTTTTTCCTGCCATTACGTCTGACATTGCAGGGATTCTCTTTCCGGTTTGGCTGTTTGTATTGCATGAGAACAGTGTTCCAAGTGGGTTGATTCCTTCCACCTGACTTGGCCAATATTTTGAAAAAGAAGAAGGGTACTCCAGCAGGTATCTGTCTGAGGATACACCGTCAATTTCCAGATAACAAATCGAATCCTCGTATAATCTGTCCACACAATACACTCTTGGCTCATGTCCGACAGCTTTGATAGATATGGTATTATTCTGATTTGCCTTTAATATTGTAGGAGGAACAGGCGGAAACCCAACTTCCAAATGAAAACGATCTTCGTTACTCAAAAGCCTCATCGGTAGATGGTATTCCCATGCTTGAGATGAATAAGAGTACCCGTCATAATGCGTGCGCTCATCACAGCTTTTATCCGAATAGCCTCGGCTATGCATAAAATAATTATCGACTGTGAATGTGACGTATTGGCCGCATAACTCACACATAAAAATGCCGCTGTTTGCCGGTACGGTTGTCCGGAGATATTTTCTTGATGCTTCTTCGGCTGTAATGTGCTTCCAGCCGTGTTCCGTCCAGATACTCACATGGTTCAATGTTGCCATACAATCACCTTCTTTCTCTCATCATCTGAGAGAAGTTTACATTCCCATCTGCCGCTTTAATTCCGCCTCAAATGCAAGTACTTCTTTGAAGCAATCGTCGAGTTTGGCGAAAATTTCATCCTGAGAGGAGTCATCATCAATAAATATAGTCGTTGTCTTAAAATGCGTGCGCCATTGCCAGTTTTCTTTTCTGCTTTTAGCAGGATAGAGTTGATTGATTTTTTCGCAGGTTGCTAAAAAGCCTTCGTTTGCATTATGAGAGCTGATTACAAATTTGATATAGAAACTGTTGCCTGTAACGTTAACAATTTCATAGAAATAATGATTGTCGGTTTTCCAACCGCTTGGTACACCATAAATATCCGGCAAAATCCCGCTC
>ONID01000050.1 GCA_900317765.1 uncultured Eubacteriales bacterium
ATCGCCGAAGCCGTCAGCAGAAATCGCAGCAACTTCATCCGCGACATCCTGCAGAGAGGCGTTCTGGAGAACAAGATCTACGGCTACAGATTTGAGGGCTATGTCGGCACGCTCGATTCCATACAGTCCTATTTCAAGGTCAATATGGATCTCATGAAGTGGGATGTGCTGCGTGATCTCTTCAATCCCATGCGTCCGATCTACACCAAGGAAAGAGACGAAATGCCCACCAGATACGGTCTCGGCTCGGTTGTCACCAATTCCCTGATCGCTGACGGCTGCGTCATCGAGGGCGAGGTCGAAAACTGCGTGCTCTTCCGCGGCGTTCATGTCGGAAAAGGCTCCAAGCTCACCAACTGCATTATCATGCAGGACACCGTGATCGGCGACAACACCGTGCTCGATTATCTGATCAGCGACAAGGACGTCACATTCAGCGACGGCAAGTCCATGATTGGCACCGAGTCCTACCCGATATACGTTTCCAAGGGCAGCGTGGTCTGATTCAAAGATCTCGATAAGGACGGTTTTATGATATGAGAGTTTTGTATGTAACAAGCGAGGCTATGCCCTTTGCCTATTCCGGCGGATTGGCGGAAGTGGCGGGATGCCTCCCCTATGCACTGCGTCAGCGACTCGTGACCTGCCGCGTGGTAATGCCCCTTTATGAGGGAATTCCCCAGGAACTCAAGGACAGCATGCGATTTATCGTGAGTCTTTCGGTTCCGGTTGCGTGGAGACGGCAGTACTGCGGCGTTTTCGAGGCGAGATACAGAGGCGTAGATTATTATTTCATCGACAACCAGTACTACTTCAAGCGCAAGGGCTATTACGGACATTATGACGACGCCGAGAGATTTGCGTTTTTCTCCCGTGCGGTGCTCGAAATGCTCCCGTATATCGACTATAAGCCCGACATCATTCACGCCAACGACTGGCAGACAGCGCTTGTGCCGGTTTACTATCATCTTTTCTACTCCAAGAACGAGTGGTTCTACGGCACTAAGACGGTCTTTACCATTCACAATATCCAGTACCAGGGCAAATACGGCATGGAACTGGTGGAAGAGGTTCTCGGCATTCCCGAGTCGGAAAAGGGGCTTGTGGAATTCGACGGCAGTATCAACCTGCTCAAGGGCGCCATCGAAACGGCCAATATCGTCACCACTTCCAGCCAGACCTACGCCGAGGAACTGCGCGATCCGTGGTTCTCGTTCGGTCTGGACTCCATCATCCGCGACCGCTGGTCAAAGATCAGGGGTATCCTCAACGGTCTTGACACGGCTTCCTATAATCCCGAGACCGATATGATGACCTATGCCCAGTACGGCGACGATTCCTTCATCAAGGGCAAAGCGGACAACAAGCGCGAGCTTCAGCGCAGACTGTTCCTGCCGGAACGCAAGGATGTTCCGATGATCGGCATGGTCAGCAGCATGATCACGCCCAAGGGCATGGACATTCTGCGGGATATACTGGAAGAGCTGCTGCAATATGCGGATGTGCAGTTTGTCATTCTCGGCTCCGGCGACTGGGAATACGAGGAGTATTTCAGACAGATGCAGGAGAAGTACCGCGACAAGTTCGTTGCTTGCTTCGGCTTCATTCCCGAACTGGCACGCAAGATCTACGCGGCGAGCGATATCTTCCTGGTGCCCTCCAAGCTGGCTCCCGGTTCAACCGCTCAGATGGTCGCTCTGCGCTACGGCGCTATTCCGATCGTCCGCGAGACGGGTGCCCTGCGCGATTCCGTTTCCGACAGTGCGGACGGCTACGGCAACGGTTTTGTGTTCCAGGCTTACAACGGCAGAGAACTGCTGAACACCATCTACCGTGCCCTCGGCGGATATTCGCACCGCGAAGGCTGGTGGATCCTGGTCAGACGCGCCATGAACTGCGACAACAGCTGGAAGCGAAGAGCCAAGCAGTACCACAATCTCTACAAGGAACTGCAGGGCGGCGAGTAATTCTTTCAAGTTAACGCAGGATTGCCGTGCGGAATTCGGCTTTGTCCGGCTCCCGCACGGTTTTTGATTTGCCTATAAAGCAGAAAAACAGCAGGCTCCACCAAACGGGAAGTCTGCTGTTATTGTTTCTCTTTGGTAAAATCCATCGCGTTCTCAGCGCTTCGGATGAGGTTCATAATGGAAGAGGCGAAGAGCTGATAATCGGTGTTAAGACTGTCAAACGACATGGCCAGCGGCTGCGTATCGGTGAGCGGCTTCATGCCGTCGATTTCCCTGCCGGCAGCAAGAGAGCGGATGCGGGACTCGATAATGCTCATGGAAGCGTCGGAAAAGCCCTGGAAGGTGTTGTCCGTGACCGAGAAGAAGCTGGAAGAATTCTGCGGATTGGCGGAGTAGAGAATCCGGAAAATTTTATAGACGGCGATCATCTCATAGACGGAAATCTGATTGGTCAGATCGTTGTTGCCGATCTTCTGGAGCAGGTCAAAAATGATGTTGAGTGAATTGGCAATCAGCTTTTTGTTGAGAATGGGGAGAGTGGAGCCCTTCATCACATTGTCGTTTGCATCCTCTGGCTCGGGAATGTCATTGACCGTGAGCTTTGCGCCGCTGCGTTCAGAGGTTCTGCCGAGCAGATAATCGCAGGAAACGCCGTAATAATCGGCTATTTTAATCAGGAAGTCCAATCCGCATTCCCTTGCGCCGCGTTCATAGTGCGACAAAAGCGCCTGGGATATGTTAAGGTCGTGTGCCGCGTCCTTTTGTGTGATATTGCGCTCGGTACGAAGCAGCGTAATAATCCGCGGAAAGCTGTCATTCACTGAAAATTCACCTCGATACACTCATAAGGTCAATGAAACGCTGAATTATCTTTCAGCGTTTTCTCAATTAATACTTGATAATATTCATTATAAACGTTATAATAGTAGAGACGGAAAATAATGGATTGGTTGAATCCGAATAACATAAATAATAGCATAAACCGCAAGCTATTTCAAGAGTTAATTAACACAATTTGTCATTTGGGGGCAGCTTTATGAAAACTTACCAAATTCATCTCTTACGGCATGGTATAACTGACGGAAATGTAAAAGGACAGTACATAGGAAGCAAGGACATACCGCTGAATGACAAGGGAATAGAGCACATCCGTTCGCTGGATGAGAACTGCATTTATCCCGGTGCGGCAGCCTACTTTACAAGTCCCATGCAGCGCTGCAAGCAGACCCTTGGCCTCATCTATCCCAATGTCAAGCCCATTGACATTGATGAATTCCGCGAGTGCGATTTCGGCGAATTCGAAGGACTGACCGCCGAAGAACTGAGCGGCAGCAAGGATTTTGCGGAGTGGCTTGCCTCGGACGGCAGCGCGGCACCGCCCAGCGGAGAGTCCGGAATTGAATTCGGCAGACGGGTATGTCAGGCGTTTGAAAAGATCGTGGAAGCTCTGATGAAGACGGGCATTCCCTCCGCCGTGATCATGACCCACGGAGGCGTGATCATGACTCTGTTGGCTCAGTACGGACTGCCCGAGGCGTCTATGGCGGAATGGGCGATGGAGCCGGGATGCGGTTATTCGGTCAGAATACACCCGCAGCTCTGGTCAGCGGCGAAGAAGGTGGAGGTCTATCAGACCCTTCCGCTGCCGAAGGAGGACGACCTGGACGGATACGACACCGAGTATTGGATAGCGGACGCGCCCGAAAGTGAAGAAGACAGTTCATCGGCGGAATAAAAAAATCAGCCCGGTATGCTTGGTGGCACGGCACGGACTGATCATGGATGACGGTTGAAAAAGTTTATCAGACAAGATATTTTGCTATCCTGTCGAGATAGGCAGCGGCTTCCTCCTCGGTGGCGTGAATGCCGAGCGTGACCTCACTGTCGAGGTCAAGACCGAATACCGAGAGAATGGATTTGGCGTCGGCAACATATCTGCCGGCGATGAGGTCAATATCAAAGCGTTGTGTCATTGTCTTGTTGACAAACTCCTTTATTTCATTGGCCGATGTGAATTTGATGCTTTTCTTAATCATTCAGCATTTCCCCTTCCAAAACAAAAAAGCAAAATCTATATGAAAGCTGAGGGGTTCATCCGTGAGCTATGGAACGGAGTGTTTGTTTCATCCTCTTCGGTCCCTCAGCTGTGACCATTATAGTTCTTTGTTAAATGTTTGTCAATGTGCAATTCAACAGACATATTATAAACACAAGGTCTGGATTATATGAAAAATACAAAAAATCGAGCGTTGTTTGTCTAAAACGACGATATTCACCTATGCGAGGCGGTATATTGTTCCGGCATGGAATGTCCCTGCTTGGGACGGCGTGTATTTTTGTCATTTTGTCATAGAAGACAGAGGCTTAAAAAAAGCCTAGATTATTATAGTATTCAAAAGTATACGGAGGAAAGAAAAATGGAACGACGGGATAAAATCAACTATTACCTCGACCTTGCCGAAATGGTGTCGCAGCGGGGCACCTGCCTGCGGAGGCGATACGGCGCGGTGATCGTCAAAAACGACGAGGTGGTTTCCACAGGATATGTCGGCGCTCCCAGAGGTCGCAGAAACTGCACCGATATGGGACGCTGCATCAGAGAGGAACTGCAGGTGCCGAGAGGAGAACGCTACGAGCTTTGCCGCAGTGTGCACGCGGAACAGAACGCGATCATCAGCGCTTCCCGCAACGAGATGATCGGAAGCTCGCTCTTTCTGGTGGGAGTGGATGTGAATACCGGTGACTACGTCGCCAACGGCAACTGCTGCTCCATGTGCAAGCGCATGATCATCAACGCGGGCATCGCAAAGGTCTATATCCGCGACACAAAGGATGAATTCCGCGTGATAGACGTGCAGAGCTGGATAGAAAACGACGAGTCCGTCGTGGGAACAACAGGTTATTGACGGTTGCGGCGGACTGATTCATTGACTTTGCATGATTTTCAATCTCGATTGAAAAAAGATTTTAAAAAGTTAACATTTTGTTGTTATTATATGATATAATAGTAAAAAACACTCAGGAGGTTTTATTTGAATGAAGATCTTAGGTTTGACAGATGCTGAGGTTGCCGAATCAAAAGCGAAATACGGCGACAACAGCATGACCGAGCAAAAGGGCGAAACCTTTTTGCAAAAGCTGTGGGGTAACTTCCAGGACCCGATGATCAGGATCCTGTGCTTTGCCCTGATCGTCAATGTAGCGCTCTGTATCATGGGGCAGGCTGACTGGTTTGAACCCATCGGCATTACAGCAGCCATTCTCATCGCAACCCTCGTCTCCACCTATTCCGAGTACAACAATGAAAACGCCTTCCAGAAGCTGCAGGAGGAAGCCTCCCGCATCATGTGCAAGGTTTACCGCAACGGCGAAATCGTCGAGGTGGCCATCAATGATCTGGTTGTGGGCGACTGCATCCTGCTTCAGTCGGGTGACAAGATTCCCGCCGACGGTCTGCTGATCGATGGCGAGCTGAAGGTCGATCAGTCAGTGCTCAACGGCGAGAGCAAGGAAGCCCTCAAGGTGGCTATTCCGGACGATTACACCGAAACTGACGAACCGCTTGATTTCCTCAACGAATACAAGGTGTTCAGAGGCGCCGTGGTCTGCTCCGGCAACGGCGTGATGGAGGTCACTGTGGTCGGCGACAGCTCGGTTTACGGCAAGATCGCCAGCGAGCTGCAGCAGGACGACGACAGACAGTCCCCGCTGCAGGTCAAGCTCTCCAAGCTGGCCAACGGCATCAGCAAATTCGGCTACATAGGCGGCGCTCTGATCGCCGTCGCGTATCTCTTCATGCGCTTCTTTGTCGCCAATCATTTTAACGGCGCGGAGATCGGCGCCTATTTCTCCAACGCCGGCAACGTGGTGCACGACTGCGTGGAAGCCCTGATGTTCGCTGTTATTATTATCGTGATGGCTGTTCCGGAGGGTCTGCCGCTCATGGTGGCGCTTGTTTCCGCCATGAACATGAACAAAATGCTCAAGGACAACGTCCTTGTGCGCAAGATTGTGGGTATCGAAACCGCCGGCAGTCTGAATATTCTTTTCAGCGACAAGACCGGTACCATCACCAAGGGCAAGTTAGAGGTCGTCACCTTCATTGACGGCGATCTCGGCGAGTACAAGGGAATCAACGACATTCCCGGCATGCTGGGCGATCTGATCACCATGAGCATCAAGAACAACACCGATTCTGTCATTTCCGGCGAGGGAGACAGCCTCAAGATCGTGGGCGGCAACGCCACCGAACGGGCGGTTTTGGGCTTTGCCGTGGACAGCAACAAGGTATTTGACGCTCCCAAGGTCAGCACCATCCCCTTCAACAGCACCAACAAATACTCCGCTTCCACCGTGGGCAGAAACGGCAAATTCATCACCCTGATCAAGGGCGCACCCGAGAAAATGCTCGCAAAATGCAAATACTATTACGACCGTAACGGCGCAAGAGTTCCTCTCACCAGCTCCTGCGAGATCGACGCCAAGATGGATGAGCTTGCCACACGCGCCATCCGCGTGCTTGCCTTTGCCACCTCCGACAGCGTGATCACCGACGGCAAACTGCCCGAGGACGAATGGACGCTTGTCGGCTTCGTTGGTATCCGCGACGAAGTCCGTCCCGAATCCATCATGGCCATCAAGGAAGTTCACCGCGCCGGCGTGCAGGTCGTCATGATCACAGGCGACCGCAAGGAAACAGCCGTCGCCATCGCCAAGGATTCCGGCATCCTTCAGAAGGACAGCGACCTTGTCTTCACGTCCGACGAGCTCTCCCGCATGAGCGACGAGGAGATCAGCAAGGTCATCAGAAAGATCCGCGTGATTGCCCGTGCGCTGCCCTCCGACAAGAGCCGTCTGGTTCGCATTGCACAGGAGAGAAACCTCGTTGTCGGCATGACCGGTGACGGCGTCAACGATTCGCCCGCGCTGAAGAAAGCCGACGTCGGCTTCGCCATGGGCGGCGGCACCGAGGTTGCCAAAGAAGCGGGAGACATCGTCATACTCGACGACAACTTCCTCTCCATCGAAAAGGCTATCCTCTACGGCAGAACCATTTTCAACAGCATCCGCAAATTCATTGTCTTCCAGCTCACGATCAATATTTCCGCGGTTGTCATTTCCTTCATCTGTCCGCTGCTCAACATGAGCAACCCGCTCACGATCACGCAGATTCTCTGGGTCAACCTGGTCATGGATACGCTTGCCGCACTTGCCTTCGGCGGTGAACCGGCGCTCCGCAGATTCATGCGCGAGAAACCCAAGAGACGCGACGAGAGCATCATCAGCCAGAGCATGTGGTCGTCCATCCTTGTGGGCGCAGGCTATACCGTGCTGGTGAGCCTTATCTTCCTGATCGCAGGCAAGGACTGGATGTATGAATGGCGCTATTTCCCGGAGATTCACGGAACTGCCTATTTCGCACTCTTTATCTTTATTGCGGTGTTCAATGCCTTCAACGCGCGCACCGAGGAGATCAATCTGTTCGACAACATCACCCGCAACAGGAACTTCCTGAAGATCATGACACTGATTGCGGTGGTGCAGATTCTTCTCACCTATTTCGGCGGCGACATCTTCCAGTGCTACGGTCTGAATATCGAGCACTGGTGTCTGATCCTGATTATCGCCATCGCTATCATTCCGGTGGACATCATCAGAAAGTGCATTTTCAAACTGCTGAACGCCGACAAGAAAAAATAAAACCAAATGACGGCCTTCATCTGGTTTTAGAATGAACTGACAGAAGCAACACACGCTGCCCGACCGGTGTCGGAGAACGGCGTGTGTTGTTTTTTTCTATTTCGGTTTCATAGGGCAGAAAGCTGCAAGCGGCTGACATTCGGTGTGAAGTATTCGTTTTGAACAGCAATTCTTTATACAAAATTCACATAATTCTGCGATTGCGACGGGCTGTTCGCCTTGACAAGATGCGGAAAAATATGGTATAATATTCAAAATATAGTGATAGATATGTATATTATGCATATCCGATGCATAATCATAAAAAAATACGGCATACGCCGGAGGGAGAGCGACAATGACAAACAAGGAACTGAATCTTTACACCACGGGCAAGAGGGATATTTGCATTGCCAACGACACGATCTCAGACGTATTGTTCAAGGAATACGGGGTCAACCGCGGACTGCGCGACGTCAACGGAAAGGGCGTTCTGGCGGGTCTGACCAGAATATCCAAGATAGTTTCCTTCAAGGATGTGGACGGCGTAAAGACCCCCTGCGACGGTGAGCTGTGGTACCGCGGCTACAAGGTCAACACGCTGATTGAAGAGCTGACACGTTATGAATTCGGCTTTGAAAAGACCGCCTATCTGCTTCTCTTCGGTCAGAAACCGACACCGCAGGAGGAAGAGGAATTCTGCTACATTTTAGGCAAGTGCATGAAGCTGCCTGTGAACTTCACCCGCAATGTCATCATGGAAGGTCCCTCCAAGGACATCATGAATTCCATGACCAAGAGCATTCTCACATTGGCTTCGTATGACAAGGAGGTCAATTCCGCGACACTCGAATGTTGCATCAGGCAGTGCATGGAGCTGATCGCCGTGTTCCCGATGCTGGCGGTCTATGGCTTCCACGCCTACAATCATTACATCAACGACGCGAGCATGTATATTCATAGACCCAGACCCGAGCTTTCCACCGCCGAGAATATTCTGCGGATGCTGCGCCCTGACCGCGCCTATACCCGCCTGGAAGCACAGGTGCTGGATATAGTGCTCATGCTGCATATGGAACACGGCGGCGGCAACAATTCCACATTTACCACCCGCGTGGTCACATCGTCGGGTTCGGACACTTATTCCGCGATTGCCGCGGCTATGTCCTCACTGAAAGGCCCCAAGCACGGCGGCGCCAATATCAAGGTCATGGAGATGATGGAGGACATCCGGAAGCATGTCTCGGATAAAACCGACCGAGAAGAGGTCATAGCCTATCTCACTAAGATCATAGACGGCAAGGCCTTTGACGGCAAGGGACTGATCTATGGCATGGGTCACGCGGTCTATTCGGTTTCCGACCCGAGAGAGCGCATCCTGAAATCCTATGTCGAAAAGCTCGCAACCGCCAAGCACAAGGAAGAGGACATCACCCTCTACAATATTATAGAAGAGGAAGCTCCTAAAATCATTGCCGAGAAGCGTCATATCTTCAAGGGCGTCAGTCCGAATGTCGATTTCTACAGCGGCTTTGTCTATGAAATGCTCGGCATTCCGGTGGAGCTTTACACGCCGCTTTTCGCCATCGCCAGGATTGTGGGGTGGAGCGCTCACCGCATAGAGGAAATGATCGGCATGAACAAGATTATCCGTCCCGCCTATATGAGCGTTATGGACGAACTGGAATAACCGCAACCAAGAATTACAACGGCACGGATGGCATCGTCATGTATTCGCTGTGCCGCTGTTTTCTTATGGAAAATGTTAAGTGTTGTGATATATATTGTTAATGAACTGTTAATGAATTTAGTTTATAGTAAATACAACGAAAGGAACGGTGATTATGTATGGCTGTTAATCTTAAAAAGGGAGATAAAGTCAATCTTTCATCATCAAACAACCGGGTAGCCGGTGTAATTGTGGGACTGGGCTGGGACAGCGCAAGGGAAGGAAGCGCCAGCGTTGACTGCGACGCCTCCGCCATTATCTGCGGCCCTGACGGAAAGGCTATGGAAGTGATCTGTTTCAACAAGATGCGGAGCGTCAACGACGCTGTGGTCTATACCGGCGACAGCCAGACCGGAGAGGGCAACGGCGACAACGAGCGGATTTATATCAATTTCACCAAGCTCCCCCAGAATATAGGAAAGATCGTCATTTCGGCGAACATTTACGACGCGAAGGCAAAGCGTCAGCACTTCGGCATGATCAACAACGCGTTTGTGAGAGTGCTCAACTGGAAGACCGGTGAGGAGATGTGCCGATTCAATCTCACGGAAAACTACAGCGGTATGACCGGCATTATCGCTGCCGAGATCTTCCGCACCGCTTCGGGATGGGATTTTGCGCCGATCGGCAAGGCTATCCAGGAGGCAAGCCGTTTGCAGTCGATTGTCAAGCTGTTTCAGTGATTCTGAACTTCCGGAGGAAATATACGCATGAAATCAATACTATCCGATAATTCATTAATGGATGCCATCGTCAACGCAGCCCTTCCCGATCAGGACGGAAACGATCGCCATCTACCCGAGGGCTTCAGACTGCCCGAGCTGGAAGACGAAAAATTGGCAAAATTTGCCGACGGCGCCATCGACGGCATTTTCATCTATCACACCGAGCATCAGTCCATGTCCGACGAGGCAAGGAAGCTCATGGTCAACGCAATGAAAGCGGTCGGCAAGGGCGACAGGGAAGAGGCGAAAAAGCTCTTTGAAGAATTGGGAACCAAGGCGCGTGCCGTTTCCATTATTGACGACCTTCAGCAATATATCATAGACCACAAAGAATCCGTTTCTGCGGAAAGCGTTGTGAAATTCGCCCTTTACACCCTCTACAATACCAAAGACCGCGAGTCTCTGAAGTTTGCCCTCTCGATGCTGGAGCTTGTCAAGCTGGACGACGACAACCTGAAGGACGTTCTCAGGGTCGTGGGACTTTCGGACGAATTCACCCTGTTTGTCATCTTTATCGTGCAGCAGTGGGAGAACGCAAATGAAGAAATCTTCCGGCTTGCCAGAAAGACAAAGGGCTGGGGCAGAATTCACGCCATTGAGCGACTGATTCCCGATACCCCGGAAATCAGGGACTGGCTTCTGCGCGAGGGAATAGATAATAATGTCCTGCCCGCTTACAGCGCACTGAATTGCTGGGAAGGCTCCGAAGCCGAAAATCTGTTATTTGCTTCCGATTTGTCTGCGGAGGATTTTTCCGCGATCAGTAAGCTCATTTCCGCTTTGCTCGATGAAGGTCCCTGTCCGGGTATTTCGGAGATTGAAAAAGGTGACGAGGTGATCAAGGCGTTCCTGCGCAAGGCAAAGGAAATGCCTTCCGATTGCGTTGACGGCGCGGTCATTGATCGCATTAAGGAACGTTATGCCGGTGTGGACGGCGAGATCACGTCGCTTGTCTCGCAGATTATTTTTAAATAATCATAGGAGAGGATCATAAGTTATGAAAACACAGCTTGATAAAAATATCAAAAACATCCGTGTCGGGTTAAACTGGACTTCCGGTCGGGAATACAGCTTTGACTTAGACCTTTCGGCATTCCTGCTGGACGAAAAAGACCTTGTTCGGAGTGACGAGAACTTTGTTTTCTACAACAATCACGCGTCGGTCAACGATGCGCTGCTGTTCAGCGGCGACGACCGCAGCGGCATGGCAGACGGCACCAACGAGTCGATTTATGCCGATCTTGAAAAGATTCCCGAGGATATCCGCAAGGTGGTATTCTGTGTCACCTTTGACGACACCGAGGAAGAACACATTTTCGGAGAAGCGGAAAGCATCGTTCTCTCTGCCTGCGGCGTCAATGATGAATTTGACAAGGGCGACAGTCCGTTCTGTTCGGTCGATCTTGCTAAGCACTGTCCCCAGAGCAGCGCAATGGCTGTGCTGGAATTCACCCGATGCGACGCGGGCTGGGAATACGACATCATCTGCGACAGCGCTGACTTCGGTCTGCTCGAGCTTTGCAGCCGGTATGGACTGGCTGCTGAGGTGTGAGTTAAAATACATTTCATATTTCTGAAAGGAAGATGTAAATTTGAAAAAAAGAATCATCTCAATCGCGCTGGTAATTGCCGCATTGGGAATCCTCATTCACGCGGGCAACGACAGCCGGACGAGTTCCGCGGGCTTTGCAGGGCTGACTGTATATGCCGCCGCCGATGATTTTGACATTGAGGACGGATGTCTGACGTACTACAGCGGCAGCAGCAGTTCTGTGAGCATTCCGAGCGGAGTTACCTCCATTGCCGGGTTTGCCTTTGACGGTCATTCCGAAATCAAGAGCATTGCCTTCCCTCAGACGCTCAAGAGCATCGGTTACGCATCGTTCTGGGGATGTTCCGGTCTGACCGGATTGAGCCTACCGAATTCCCTTACCGACATCAGTTCCTGCGCTTTTGCTGACTGCACCGGACTCAAAAGCGTCACACTTCCCGCTTCCGTCAAGGATTTCAGCGGAGACGCATTCTATCATTGCACGGCTTTGACCGCGATCAATGTCGCTTCCGGCAATGCGGTTTATTGCAGCGTGGACGGCGTCGTCTACAGCAAGAACAAAGATACGGTTATCGCCTGCCCGGGCGCGAAGAAGGGGAGCTTTACCGTTCCGGACAGTGTGAAAGCCATAGGGGAAGGCGCGTTTAAAGGGTGCGCTGGCATTACGGGCGTTTCCGTTCCCTCCTCGGTCAAGACAATAGGCGATTCCGCTTTTGCCTCTTCGGGAATCAAGAGCTTTTCCATCCCCAGCGGCGTGACGAAACTCGGTTACGGCAATTTTGAATTCTGCGAGAGCCTCACCAGTGTCAAAATTCCCAACACCGTCACTAATATCGGATGGAGAGTTTTTTCGGGCTGTTCCTCTCTGACCACCGTCACAATTCCCGCTTCCGTCACTAAGATTGACGGACTGGCATTCCTCGACTGCTCCGGTCTGAAAAGCATTGTTATCCCTAAATCCGTGACAAGTATCACATATGGTTCGACCAACGAAAGCTGCTTCACCGGTTGCAACGCGCTCAGAGATGTGTATTTCACAGGCACCGAGCAGCAGTGGAAGAAAATAGCCCTTGACAGCAACGGCAAGGGCGTTTTAGGACTGAATAAAAACGTAACCGTCCATTACAACTACACGCCTGTGACTCTTTCCGTCACTGCTCAGCCCGCAAGTGTCACTGTCAAGACAGGTGCAACCGTTTCCTTTACCGTTAAGGCAAAGGGCGACGGGCTGACGTACCAGTGGTATTATAAGAAAGCCGGTCAGACTTCGTGGAGCAAATGGGGAACAAGAACCACGGCAACCACCTCTGCCGCAGCCAATTCCACATGGGACGGGATGCAGGTTTACTGCAAGGTTTCCGATAAATACGGCAACAGCGTCAATTCCAAAGCCGCTGCCGTCACGATTACCGGACTGAAAATCACGACACAGCCGGTCAGCAAGACCGTTGTGCTCGGTAAATCCGTGACCCTTTCTCTGAAAGCGGAGGGAACGGGACTCAGCTACCAGTGGTATTTCAAGAAAAAGGGACAGACTTCCTTCTCCAAATGGAACAACCGCACACACGCCAGCGAGACGGTAACACCCAATGAAACATGGGACGGCATTCAGCTTTACTGCATCGTCAAGGACAGCACAGAAAGCAAGGAACAGTCCGCTACCATTAAGGTTACCGTAACAAAAGAGCTGAAAATCACATCCCAGCCCTCCAGTGTGACGACAAAAACAGGCACGAATGTTACTTTTACAGTGAAGGCGGACGGTATCGGTCTGAGCTATCAGTGGTATTTCATGAAGAAGGGTCAGACCTCATGGACTGCATGGAACAGCCGCACACACGCATCTGAAACGGTTGCTCCCAATGCCACATGGGACGGCATTCAGCTTTACTGCCTTGTCAAGGATTCAGCAGGTAAAAGCGTCAAGTCCAACACGGTCAAAGTAACGCTTTCCGATGTGCTTGCCATTACCGCTCAACCTGCCAACGTCACCGCATCGGCTGGCAGCAATGTCACTTTCACTGTCAAGGCCAAGGGAATCGGTCTGAAATATCAGTGGCAGTTCAAAAAAACCGGTGCGACCGCGTGGAGCAACTGGAACGGCAGAACCACCGCTTCCACCACCGCGACAGCCAATTCCTCGTGGAACGGTATGCAGGTGCGCTGCATTGTCACCGATTCGGCAGGCAATAAGGTTACTTCCAACGCCGCAAAGATCACGATTAAGTAATGACTAAGGAACTGTGCAGAATTTAATCCGTCATTAGTTACCAAAAAGCATAGTATCCTTCGTCTTTCTGACGAGTTAAAATGTATTAATTATTTCTGCACAATATCCTGCGGAAAGCTCTAAAGGGTATGCCGGTTTTAGCATAAAGGAGAGTGTATGATGCGTACGTTTTAACCGGAAGGTATAATAAATGAATAGAATGATCACTTGCGACGAATTGATCAGAAATTCAATAAAGAAGATCAGAAAAACATTCCGATGTTAGCTCCTTGAAAAGAGAGTATGATGTCTGATTGTTGAAAAAGGAGGACAAGAATAGTGACTAATGTCAATAACTACCTGTTAAAATCAAGCACATTTCACAAGGATGAAAAAAGTCGGAAAAATCCGAAAAAAACACTTGACATTGCGGTTCAGGTGTGATAAAATAGCAAAGCTGTCGCAAAGAGACGGCGTCGGAAAAGCGCAGAAAGCCGCCCGATAGAGGGAAAAGAGCTGGCGCGGGAAGGCGATCGGAGCGAAGCGGGAACGA
>ONID01000144.1 GCA_900317765.1 uncultured Eubacteriales bacterium
CCACTGACAATATTCCCTGTACTCATCGCACTGCTGCAGCTCACGCAGCATAGCCTGAGGCGAATCAAATCTGTCTTTCGGATCGTAGCTCGTCGCCTTAATCACAAGCTCTTTCAGACGTTTGGAGCCGTAACGAGGTTCGGGAAAGGGCTTTTTGTCGGGCGGCATTTTGTCTATGCGTTCACGGTTGGAGGGATAAATGCCCTGGTTGAGATAGCGGTACATCACGAGTCCAAGGGAATACATATCGCTGTATGTCCTGTCCCTTCCCAGACTCCTGTCCAGTCCGCGCACTTCGGGTGCCATGGTTGTTTCGGTGCCCGTCGGCGTCACGGATGTGTCGGTATCGCGTTTGGCTATGCCGAAATCGCCGAGAAGAAAGCCGGTTTCATTGCGGAAGTCGCCGTCATAGAAGATATTTTCCGGCTTGATGTCCCGGTGAAGTATCTCCTTTTCCATAAAGGACTGCAGCAGCGGCAGGAAATCGCACCCTAAACGGACGGCAATCTCCACGCCGTCGCCCTTGACGCGGTACTGCTTCAGCGTACAGAGAAATTTCATCACCGCGCAGTAATAACGCGGCTGTCCCGGTATATCCACGACGAATGCGTCAAGGTACTGCACCACATGCGGCTGGCTGTTCTTTTTCAGTTCCCGGAGTATCTCTATTTCACGCACGTTGAAAATATTATTGGAATAGGAGGACTTATGTTCTTCCGATACCCGCAGGACGTAGTCCGTATTGCCGGAAGCGTCTATGATCCGGTAGATATTCGACATTCCTCCGTGATCGAAAATTTCTCCCACGGAATAATCGGATAATCCTATGGCAGATTTACGTCCATTGAATATCTCTGTTATTTGATTCAATGAGGATTGCATGACATGTATCATCTTGGTAATCTCCTATGTTTTGATACGGGAGTGTTTTATCCGCCTTATGAAAATGTTACAGAACAGATATTGGAATACAATTCCTCTGCGTTGTCATTGGTTATTTTACAATATATCAGGATTCCGTTCCAGCTTTCATTCGGCACCGCCTTGAATGAACTTGATGTACGTTCATCCCAAAGCGTCCAAGTGGTTTCGCCTGCTTTGCAGAAATACCACTGATACTTCATTTTTTTGCCGTTGGCTTTAACAGAAAATTGCAGCGTTTTCTTGCCGACATCACTTTTCTTCAGTGTATAACTCTCGGGCTGCTTTGTGATCTGAAAATCATCGGGTTCAAACGGAACAAGTGTTACTGACGCCGTATCCGAATAAACGCTGTTTCCTTCGTTATCTGTTATTTTACATCTGACCTGCAATCCATCCCACGTGCTGTTGGAAGACGGCTGTATTTCGGCTGTATAATGTACTCTCCACAGAGACCATGATTTGTTATTTTTTTTCTTATAATACCACTGGTATTCGAGTCCTGTTCCCGACGCCACTACCCTGAAGGTTACCTGTTTGTTCGGCTTTGTCAGAACATCTGTCGGTTGTTCAATTATCACTATTTTTTCATTTTCGGAAGCTGCATTCCGTTCCGCTTTGTTCCCGAGAGCAAACCACAAACCGAACGTCAGGCAAACGCCGATTAAGATAACGGCAATCGCTGAAATCAAGACAGTTTTTTTCTTCGTCATCTGGCTATTCTTCAAAGAAAAACGGTTGCCGTTGGAAGCAGAATAATCCATTGTTTCCGATTCGCTATCAGCTGCATCTGACTGGCTGCAAACATAACAGTCAGTGAGCTGAACTGTCTCGTTATCAGACGGAAGCTGCATTGTTTCCTGATGTTGATTGCAGCCTTGTTCAATAAACTGCTTATACTCATCGCAATTCTGCAATTCCCGCAGCATTGCCTGCGGAGATTCAAAGCGATCGTTGGGATTGTAGCTGGTTGACTTCACTACCAGCATTTTCAGCCGCTTCGAACCATAACGAGGCTCAGGAAACGGAGCTTTGTCGGGCGGTATTTTTTCTATACGCTCACCGTTGGAAGGATAAACGCCCTGGTTGAGATACATGTACATCACCATTCCCAGTGAATACATATCTCCGAATGCCCTGTCATTGCCAAGTGTCCTGTCCAGCCCACGAACTTCGGGAGCCATCGTGCTTTCGGTTCCCACCGGCGTTACCGATGTGACGGAATTTCGTTTTGCTATGCCGAAATCCCCCAGCAGAAAGCCAGTTTCGTTGCGAAAATCCTTATCATAGAAAATATTCTCCGGCTTTATATCCCGATGAAGGATTCTTTTATCCATAAAGGACTGAAGCAACGGCAAAAAGTCGCATCCCAGACGGACAGCTATTTCCACTCCGTCCCCTTTGACGGGATAATTTTTCAGCGTACAGAGAAATTTCATCACCGCGCAGTAATAACGCGGCTGCCCCGGTATATCGACAATAAAGGCGTCAAGGTACTGAACAACATGCGGCTGACTGTTTTTCTTCAGTTCCTTGAGAATTTCCATCTCCCGCACGTTGAAAATATTATTGGAGTAGGATGATTTATGTTCCTCGGAAACGCGGAGAACAAAGTCCGTATGACCCGCCTTGTCGACGATTCTGTAAACATTTGACATTCCGCCCTGATCGAGCATTTCACTGACGGAATATTTTGACAGTCCTACCGTGTTCTTGCGTTTGTCAAAAATTTGTTTTATCTGATCTAACACAGCTTGCGTAATATGTATCATTCTTATCATCCCCCGATGAAAATTTTGTAATATCCAAAATGATTTAAGTCGTTTTGATCCACATGGCCGGACGAACAGCGACGTTGTCACGACTGACACTGCTGCCGTGAGAATTGATGTCACCGTTGATCAGCACGCGTGCGGCTGCCTGGCTGATATACCCGGGAGAACGAAGCCACCACAGCCCCGCCTTCTCTCCGGAAGGCATCAGATATTCGTTGCTCACCCAGGCGCCATGCTTTCTCGCATACTCCGTTACACCTGCCATGCGGTCAGTATTATCTTTGAAATATTTTTTTGCCTCGTCAATGCTGAGAACAAATATTTTGTCTTTCGTATGGCAGCCGCCATCTGTATGATGCTTTGGATTGTCCGGATTCGTGTTGTCAGATTCAATGAGACGCCGCGGCAGACTTCCGCCGAACGCGGCAAAAATAAACTCATTATTCAGCCATGCACGAAGAGAACTTTTTTCCCATGTTACGGCTTCACCGCTGTTATGGTACGGCATTGTATCAATGAGAAGCTCTGAGATGATAAGCGCTCTTTCTTGTTCCACTGCGAGCACTCGCCACATCAGCGGATAAATCTCGCTATTGGCGCCCTGTGGGAAAGCACCATAGTGAAGCCTGTCGCCGATTCGCAGATCAAGCGGTTCTCCTCGTTTTTTCTTGTGCTTGCCTGTACGTTTGTTATCAGAACTTCCGGATGGCGGGTTCCCGTTTTTCGCAGAAAACTCCTGTTTGCTTGCAGTCGCCTGTTCTTTGATCTGCTCCATTTCCGCAAGCAGTTCCCGCTCACGCGCAGACACCTGTCCTTTTAATTTCTCATTTTCGTCAAGAAGTTCCTGCTCACGCGCAGAGACCTGTCCTTTTAATTTCTCATTTTCGTCAACAAGTTCCTGCTCACGCGCAGAGACCTGTCCTTTTAATTTCTCATTCTCGTCAACAAGTTCCTGCTCCCGTGCAGCCGATTGTTCTTTGATCTGCTCCATTTCCGCAAGCAGTTCCCGCTCACGCGCAGACACCTGTCCTTTCAATTTCTCATTCTCGTCAACAAGTTCCTGCTCCCGTGCAGCCGATTGTTCTTTGATCTGATCTATTTCCGCAAGCAGTTCCTGCTCACGCGCAGACACCTGTCCTTTCAATTTCTCATTCTCGTCAACAAGTTCCTGCTCCCGTGCAGCCGATTGTTCTTTGATCTGCTCCATTTCCGCAAGCAGTTCCTGCTCACGCGCAGCCGATTGTCCTCTTAACTCATCGATTTCAGACTGAAATGTCTGCTCCTGAACGGAAATACTGCGAACGACCGCATTCAGCTCGACGGATTTCTGTTTCAGCTGTTCTTTCAGCGAATTAATCTTTGCTTCCAGAACCTCCTCCGTATTCATGGTTTCTTCGCCGCTTGAAACTTCATGCAGAACATAATTAGAATATTCCTCACACTTCTGAAGCTCACGAAGCATATCCTGCGGTGAGTCGAAACGATCGTTGGGATAATAGGACGTCGCTTTGATAACGAGGTTTTTGAGACGCTTGGAGCCGAAACGCGGCGCCGGAAATGGGGCCGTGTCAGGCGGCATTCTGTCTATGCGTTCACGATTGGACGGATAAATGCCCTCATTTAAATACAGGTACATCACCACGCCGAGAGAATACATATCGCTGCGTGATCGGTCACTGCCAAGCGATCTGTCAAGACCTCGCACCTCCGGCGCCATCGTGCTTTCGGTGCCGGTCGGTGTGACAGACGTGTCTGTATCGCGCTTGGCGATGCCGAAATCGCCCAGAAGGAAGCCCGTTTCATTACGGAAATCCGCGTCATAGAAAATATTCGCAGGCTTGATGTCACGGTGAAGAATGCTCTTATCCGTAAAGGACTGAAGCAGCGGAAGAAAGTCGCTGCCCAGACGGACTGCAATCTCCACACCGTCCCCTTTGACGCGGTATTGTTTGAGGGTATTCAGGAATTTCATCACGGCGCAATAATACCTGGGATAGCCCGCAACATCCACGGCAAATGCGTCGAGGTACTGCACAACATGCGGCTGGCGGTTTTTCTGCAGTTCCTGAAGAATCTTCAGCTCGCGCACGTTGAAAATATCGTGTGAATAAGGAGATTTATGCTCTTCCGACACGCGGAGGACATAGTCGGTATT
>ONID01000135.1 GCA_900317765.1 uncultured Eubacteriales bacterium
CCGCCGTGCTCCAGCACCTCTACCTGACGGTTGGCTTCGTACTGAATGGCGCGCATGATCGCCTTGAAGGAGTTCATGTTCTTCATTTCGGTGCGCGTGCCGAAGGTGTCGGAGCCGACGGGACGCACGGAAAGATTGACGTCGGCGCGGAGTGAGCCTTCCTGCATTTTGCAGTCGGAAACGCCGATGTATTGGAGAATAGCCTTGAGTTTTTCGAGGTAGCGGATGACCTCATTCGCCGAGCGGAAGTCGGGTTCGCTGACGATTTCGATCAGCGGCACGCCGCAGCGGTTGTAATCCACCATGGTGGAATTCGTGGAGGGGTCGTGCACCAGCTTTCCCGCGTCCTCCTCCATGTGAATCTCGTGAATGCCGATGACCTTTCTGCCGCCGTCCTCGGCTTCAATCTCAATGCCTCCGTTGCGGCAGATGGGGAGGTAGAGCTGGCTGATCTGGTACGCCTTGGGAAGGTCGGGATAGAAGTAGTTCTTGCGGTCGAATTTGTTGTAGCGCGTGATCTCGCAGTTCAGCGCAAGACCTGCCTTGGTCGCGTATTCCACAACCGCCTTGTTGAGTGAAGGCAGCACGCCGGGCATACCCGTGCAGACCGGGCAGCAGTGGGTATTGGGTTCACCGCCGAATTCGGTGGTGCAGGAGCAGAAGATCTTCGTCTTGGTGGCAAGCTCCACATGGACTTCCAGACCCATGACGGTTTCCCATACTTTTGCATTGTACATTGTCATTCCGCTCCTTTCTTATATTTTGTCAAGCTCAGTCGGTTGGCGCCTGTGCCAGTCGGTGACCTGCTGGTAAGCGTGCGCCGCGCCGAGAATCTTGGTTTCGTCGAAGTAATTGCCGATGAGGTGCATTCCGACCGGCATTCCCTTGGCATCAAAGCCGCAGGGAACGGAAGCCGCCGGAAGTCCGGCAAGATTGATCATGACGGTGTAGATGTCGCCGAGGTACATTTTCAGCGGATCGGAGAGGTTCTCGCCGATTTTCAGGGCGGTTGTCGGCGCGACCGGACCGAGAATCAGGTCGTATTTCTCAAAGGCTTTGTCGAACGCGGATTTAATCAGCGCCTTTGCCTGTAACGCCTTGCGGTAGTACGCGTCGTAATAGCCGGAGGAAAGCACGAAGCAGCCCAGCATAATGCGGCGCTTGACTTCCATGCCGAAGCCTTCGCTGCGGCTCTTGGTGTACAGTTCGAGCAGGTCGCTGACGTTTTCGGCTCTGTAGCCGTATTTCATGCCGTCGTAGCGGCTGAGGTTGCTGCTTGCCTCTGCGGAAGCGATGATATAGTAGGCGGGAATGGCGTATTTCACGATGGGCATGTCGAATTTCTCGACCGTCGCACCCATTGCTTCGAGCTGTTTTGCGGCGGCTTCAATGGTTTCAGCGACCTCCTTGTCCAGACCTTCACCGAAGAAATCGGTGGGAATGCCGATCTTCATGCCCTTCACGTCGTAATTCAGAACTGTCTGAAGGTCAACGCCCTTGGTGGCGACGCTGGTGTTGTCCTTTTTGTCCTGCTTCATGATTTCTGCGAGAACGGCGGCGCAGTCGGCTGCATTGCGGGCAAGCGGCCCGATCTGGTCGAGGGAGCTTGCGTAAGCGACCAGTCCGAAGCGGGAAACGGAACCGTAGGTCGGCTTGATACCCGTTACGCCGCAGAAGGACGCAGGCTGACGGATGCTGCCGCCGGTGTCGGAGCCGAGGGAATAGAAGCATTCGCCCGCAGCGACGGCGGCTGCCGAACCGCCGGACGAACCGCCGGGAACGCAAGCGATATTCCACGGATTTTTGGTGGCGCCGAACCAGCTTGTTTCGGAGGTGGAGCCCATGGCGAATTCATCCATGTTGAGCTTGCCGAGCGGAACGGCTCCGGCGTTCATGATTTCCTCCACAGCCGTCGCGCTGTAGGTGGGCTTGAAATTGTAAAGCATGCGCGAGCCGCAGGAGGTCTGAATGCCCTTCTGGCACATGTTGTCTTTGATTCCCATCGGCACGCCTGCAAGGGGAGAGGTGTATTCGCCGGAGGCAATCTTCTTCTGCACTTCCTCAGCTCTCTGTAAAACGTCGTCCTGCACGGTGACGAAGCAGGAAAATTTCTTATCGTATTTTTCTATCTGACCGAGGGAGAATTTTGCCGCTTCCACGGCGCTGATCTCGCCCTTCTTAATGGCTGCGCCAAGTTCCAGCGCGGTCATATCTTTTATGTCCATTTTTTAGCTCATTCCTTTCTTCCGATTAGTCAAACGAACGCGGCACGAGGAAGTAATTGTCCTTTTGAGAAGGTGCGTTGGCGAGCACTTCTTCCGGAGTCGCGGAGGGCTGCACTTCGTCCTCCCGCATGACGTTGGTAAGGGGAAGGGCGTGACTCATCGGCTCGATGCCCTCGGTGTCCAGCTCGGACAGCGTGTCGATATACTGCAATATCTCCTGCAAATCGCTCTGCGCCTTTGCGCGGCTTTCCTCGGGCAGCTTGATTCTGCCGAGCGCTTCAAGGTATGTGACAAGTTCGTCGGTGATGACCATTTATATTATCTCCTTTCGGTTGGAACTATCAATTTTTTTGAGTTAAAGTATAGCACCAAATATCCCAAAACGTCAAGAGATTCGGGGATTTTTTTGCCATGGCGGGCATGTTTGGCAAAAAATACAAAATCGGTATGTTTTTTAATTTAACATTTAATGAATTTTTTGTTTAGTATATAATAAATTATTGGTAGGATGATTGACAAGGGTATTTTTTTAGGTGTAAAATCAATGCAGTGAAGGTTGCCGGTCAGTCAGGCTGTGAAGGTGTGGTGAGAAGATGGATGAACTGAAAAAAGAAGTCGACGAGGATGCAGTGGTTGTAGGCGGCAGCGGAGAAAACGCGCGCAAGTGCATTTCGGCGGCATCCAGCAATATTAAGCTGGAAATCATGCCGGAGGTGCGGCAGCTGAGCGATATGCTCACTAAAAGCGAAGGACAGTCAAAGGAGCGCACCACGGAACAAAACGAAAAGGCCTCGCGTGACGAGGCTGCGCCGGAAAAACGCAATTCATCCATCAGGGTATCCAAAAAATCAGCGTCCGCTGCGGCGGATAAAAAGCCGCTGCGAATTAAAAAATCCGTAGCCGTGACGGTTTCGGTTCTGTTTGTCATGCTGACCGTATTCGTAATATACGAGATTTACAAAGTTTCAGACATTATGGATTCGGTCAATTATGTGCCTGGGAGTCTGAACTTTGACAAGGTGGATGTGCTTGTGAGCGAGTCTGAAATGGTCGGCTTGGTTTCTCATACAGATGAGACAAAGAACATTCTGCTTTGCGGATGTGATATTGATCAGAACGGCATTTCACGTACTGACAGCATGATCATTCTGACCATAGATCATGAACACCAAAAGATCAAGATGACTTCTCTCATGAGGGATATGTATCTCAAGATACCGGGGCATGGCAAAAACAAGCTGAACGCGTCCTTTACGTTCGGCGGCGGCGATCTTCTGCTCAAAACGATCTATTCGAATTTCGGTATGAAGATCGAAAAATATGTCTGTGTGGATTACGAGGTATTTGCCTCGGTGGTGGACGATTTAGGCGGCGTTGAAATCGACGTTGAGGAGATGGAACTGGAACAATTCAACAAGTACGTGCGCGGAGGCAAAAAGAACAGGATTACCGAAGCCGGAAGGTACAACCTCAACGGTCAGCAGGCGCTTTCTTACTGCCGTATACGCAAGGTAGGTTCGGACACTGCCCGCACAGCGCGTCAGCGCAGGGTGCTCAAAGAGATCATGAGAAAAAGCCGCAGTCTTTCACCCCTCAAGGCACAGAAAATGCTGGAGGTGGTGGCACCGTTTGTCACAACCAACATGTCCCGTGACGAAATGACCTCGCTGCTGATGGAAGGGCTGCAATGTCTGAATTATGACACCATGGGTCTTCGCATTCCCGTGGACGGAACGTGGACCGACAAGAAGACCAACCGTGTGTGGTATATAGAGGTTGACCTCAATCAGAATGCCCGCTATATGAAACAATTTATTTTCGGTGACAACGAAACTGCGCAGGAGCTTGCCGACCGTCAGCAAAAGTCAGACGAGCAGAGTGACCAGTACAACAGAAATAAGTATGCCAAAAACAAGAAGAAAACAACCAATTGAAAACAAGCTCCCGGAAGGAGCGGCTGCAGGATCGGCAGAATGCCTGCACTCCTTCCGGGAGCTTGTTTGTTGGTTGGGGGGATGAAAATATTCAAATTCAGCTTAACGCGATTCTGTAATAAGTGCGGTTGATGTCCTTGCCGTCGGAACCGATGATTCTGCAATGGATCATCATTCCGTCCCACGTGCTGTTGGCGACAACGACAAGTTCGGGGGATGTGTGTCCCTTCCAGATGCTCCAGTCGGAAGCGCCCTTCTTTTTGTAGTACCACTGGTATGTGAAGGTATCTCCATTGGCGGAATTTTTAATGGTGATTGTGGTACCGGCACTGATATTCATTTCGCGCTCGTCCATGATCGTTACGGTGGCTGAACCGGAAGTCAATGTTTTTCCGCTTGCGTCGGTGACTACGCAATACAGCTGCATACCGTTCCAGGAATCGTTGGCTGTGGCGGTGGTGGTGGCTGCGGTGTGTCCTTTCCAGAGCGTCCAGCTCGTTGAACCGCCGGATTTTTTGTAATACCACTGGTATTTCAGCCCTGTGCCGCTCGCCTTGACGGTGAATTTTGCGGTATCACCGGATTTTACCAGCACGTCGGCAGGTTGGGTGATGATCTTTAACTCCTGGGTCAGAGTGATCGTCACGATGCTTGACCTGATGGAATCACCTGTGCCGTCTTTAACAATGCAGTAGAGCTGAATGCCGTTCCATGTGGCATTGGGTGTGCAGGTCTCGGAGGCGTGTGTGCGTCCGTTCCATGGTGAAAACGTCGTCTGTCCCGCCTTCTTGAAATACCATTGGTATTTCAGGTTTACGCCGCTTGCTTTGAGCGAAAGAGTCAGCGATTCGCCCTGCGCGATTGTCTGGCTTCTGGGCTGTGTGATGATCTTCAGTTCTGCGTTGATGGTTACTGTCGCAGCTGCGGAATCCACACTTGCTCCTTTGGAGTCTGTCACCTTGCAGTAGACCTGCATGCCGTTCCATGTGTCGTTGGAGGTCGCCGTGGTGGATGCGGTGGTTCTTGCACCCCATTTGCTCCATTCCGAAGCGCCCTGTTTTTTGTAATACCATTGATATTTAAGCCCGCTTCCGCTTGCCTTGACCGTGAAAGTGACCTCTTCGCCCGCATTCACGGTGACGTTCTGCGGATTGGCGGTAATTTTCAGTTCATTGCTGATCGTGATGGTTGCGGGATCGGAGTTGACCGTGAAGCCGCTTCCGCTTGTGACTTGGCAATACACCTGCATGCCGTCCCATGTGTCGTTGGAGGTGCCGGATGTGGTCGCGGTGGTGTGTCCCTTCCAGAGGCTCCACGAGGCAGCGCCTTTTTTCTTGTAATACCACTGGTATGTCAGGCTTTTTCCGCTTGCCTTTACCGAGAAGGATGCGGTATCGCCCGATTTGACGGTGACGCTCTTGGGCTGGGTTGTGATAACGGGAATACTTGCATTGACAGGCAGTCTGTAAAAGGACGGAGCCGCGTCCTGAAGGTTATACAACATATCAGCGCGGGAGCCTGTGGAATACCAGAGGATGCTGCCGTTGCTGACAATCGGTGCGCAGTCGGAAAGTCCTTCGTCGGAGTCTGCGGTGAACGACAGGATGTTTCCGCTGAGCT
>ONID01000166.1 GCA_900317765.1 uncultured Eubacteriales bacterium
ATTTTTAGTGCTTTCCTCGTTGCGCTCTACTGCTTTCCGTGAAGCGAAATGGTGCTTTCCAAAGTGCGATACGGTGCTTTCCACGACGCGAAATAATCAGATGCATTTGGCTGATTTTGCCCGATTTATGGACTTGAACTCCCGTAACGGGTATTTTTCAGCCCTTCCCTAACGCCAGAAACAACAATTTAATACTCAGTCAATCAAGCGTGCAGGTAGAAAATCTGTGCGCTTTTTTGTATCTATGAAAGGATCATCGCTCTTTCTTGAATAATAGCCACTTGACAACATAATAAATATATTCTATAATAATTCTTGAAAAAAATTAGCTTTATTGTTGATTTTTTGTTACATTGTTACATTCATTAATTTCGTGAAAGAAGGGAATTGCGCGTGAAAAAAATCATCCTGTCAGCAATTGTTTTGTCTATCCTGCTTCTGGGAGTTGCGGCTTGCGCCAGGTCGTCCGCCATACCCGAAAGGGACGCCACAGAGAATGACCGCGTCTATGTCAAAACACATACGGTCTACAACGGAAGCTTTAAAAGCGAGCTGACAGAAGAGGAACTGGAAATCTACAACGCATTCGAACAGCACTATATTTTGGAGCACAGTCTGGAACCGTTTGAGATCGATATCAGTAAAATGTGCTTTTTGAAAAACGAACGGAATCTTGATACTGTCTTTGAAAACGTCTTAAGAGCTTTCAAATGTGATTTTCCCGAGGCATACTGGATTGAAACCGACTATTTGCATGTTAAATATGAGATTAATGGTTCATATGTTTCCAAAGCAATCATACAACCAGTGGAGAATTACAGCGGGGCGCTCAACGAATGGAACATGATACAGAACGAAATCCAATCCTCTGTCAATGAGATCATCGCATTACGGGAAACAGAATCACGTTATGATACAGTAAAGACAATCCACGATTATATATGTGATCATGCTTCTTACGCAAATGAAGATGAGAGCATTAGTGGCGATCAACTGGAACAGGCACATTGCGCTGCCCCGTTTTTTGGCGGTGGGTCCATAGGCAGAACTTTTGTATGTGAGGGATATGCCAAGGCATTCAAGCTGCTGTGCGACAGATTCAATATTCCGGCGGCAATCATTTACAGCCGTTATCACGCGTATAATTATGTGCAGATGGACGACGGATGCTATTATGCCGTTGACTGCACCTGGGACGATAGCCAGACCGAAGGCTGGAAAAAAACGGATCCCTTTTACAATGAAATGCATTATAAGTATTTTCTTGTCGGTGAAAAAACGATTCTGGATAGTTTTATTGACGGATCTCATAATCCCGTTGCGATGAGATTTATCAATGACTCAGGGCACGTTGAATATCATTATACGAATTATCATGAAACAACTTACAATTTACCGTTAGCTTATCCGGCGGTATCGGAACAGGCATACAGCCTCATTGAATGGCTGGATGAATCTGACGCCGAAGTCGTCGGCACGGTTTCATTGAGGTTCAAATGCAAGGGGAATGATTTTGCGGGTAAAAAAGCAAAAATCTATATTGAAAACAAATTAATCGGAACCTTTGATATCGATGAAAACGGGTGTTTCGGAACCTCATATGATACCACGCAGCTTTATAACGGTTATAATTGCGTCAAAGCAACGGTGGGCAATACTTCGGTTAAACGCTACCTTCTGGTTCAGAATACTCAGTTTGAGATTCTCAATTGGGGAGATGCCATACCCGCCATATCCCAGCCGTTTGAGGTTCAGGTCAAAGGGTATTCCACCGACGCGATCACGGACTGTAAAATTGAAGTCAGGCTTGATTGGTATATCACTCCTTTTGGATATCAAAGCCATTACGTCCGTTGTGGCACCTACTCTTTTAACAGGGACGGCTTGGCATCCTTTGTCATAGATCCCCGGAAATACGATGAGGGATTACACAGCGTCACCGTTATTTTCCATAAACCGGGCAGCAATGCCAATATTGATGTTGAGCGACGCAGTGAATCCAGATCATTCCGTATTTCCCATTCGGCGGCAGACAGCGGCAAGCTGCGATTCTGGGGAAACAGCGCGAAAAACGACCGCTATGTCGGGGAATGGGCTGATTTTGTACTCAAATATGATGGCAGCGTCACAGAACAATGTCAGTTCAAAGTGACGATTGACGGCGCGCCTGTCACGCCGATAAGACAAGGCGGAGATAAAGTTACCGACTTTTTTGACAAAGACGGATTCTGCCCCTTTTATCTCGATGTGACCGGACAAAGCAACGGAAAGCATACCGTTAACGCGGTTCTCATCAGGGAGGACGGCAGCGCCGTCGAAGCGACCAATACCGTTTATATAACGGACGGCTCTTTCAATTTTAAAATCACTAACTCGAATGGATCGGACGTCTATAACGGTCCTAGTATGGTGTTAGAAAATATTTCCGGATTTCCCGGACAGAAGTGCCGTTTTGCATTTTACTCAGCCGACAAGCTGCTTTGTGACAGACAGCTGACAGACACGCCATGGATACTGGGCGAAGCGTGGATGCGATATGGAGGTTGGGGTGATGAAAACCATTACAATGTTATTCTGGCTTACGAAGACGGCAAATATGGAGATAATGTCTTGAAAGTTGTGTTTTCGACGCCGGACGGAAAGTCTGTCGAGAAGAATCTTCCGTTCCAGCTGAACTTCATTGCTTCTGATGATGGGTTCTATTTCTATAATCCCGCTCTTGTGCGTAACGTGGGAAAGAACGTTGACTTCACCCTTTTTTTTGACACTTCAACCCCCCAATGCAAAGCTCTTGCATTTACATTGGACGGCCAGCCCGTCGATGTGCAAATGCCTGAAAATCCGACCTCCGCTTTTGACCGCTTCGGACGATTTATCTTTACGTTGGATCTGTCTGATCTGCCGGAAGGAAAACACGTCATCAAGGCGGAGCTTACCAAGACCAGCGGCGCTGTGATGACGGCTGATCAAACATTCAATGTATCGGCTGACGATTATTTTGAACTGACAGACTGGAAAGAGGGAACACCTGCACTGCACAGGGTGGCGGAGATCAAGGTGAAAAATCTGACCCAGGATCTGACCGTCGCCTCTACCGTACGCCAGTATATTGACGGGGAAGATATGGGCGCGGTATCCTTCGATGAGAACGGATTGGCAACACTTGCTCTGAATACTGCCGGACTGGAAACAGGCGAGCATTGGTATAAACTCATTTTCAGAAATTCGGATGGCGTGGTGGCAGAACGTCTTATGCGATTCCGAGTGGAATAAGCGTATCTGAATAACCGGTATCAACGCCAGAAACAACAATTTAATACTGAATCAAGAAAGCGTGCAGGTAGAAAATCTGTGCGCTTTTTTGTATAAAACATAGAAAGCCGATGATTAGAAGAAGGACGTCAGATCAGCGTCCGACAGAATAATCGTCAGTTTTTTTGTTTGCTAATAAAATTTGTAGGAGGAAAGTCATTTATGGCACTGCTTTTTTCAGAAGTAACTTTAACAGAAGATGAAAGCCGTTTGTGATTTAACAATTTTGCATAGATATTAATGGTTGATAGTTATTTGGATACTATTGTATCTTCTTAAATCCCCTGATTTTGTATTTCTTACGAACTGTTGGTTCAGTATTGTTGGAATAGGAATACCTTTGTACGCTTGACAGAGGAAAGAAGCTGCGTTTCATAAGTCCATTCCATGAGCATGATGAGCGCTCTTTGTTTCAGGCAATGCGTCACAACTTCACTCTTCAAACTTCAAATTTCACACTATTTTCTATTGACAATCCCTATTTAATTCTGTATAATAAGAAAAAAAGGAGAGGCTGGTTATCATTATGGAAATGGTTATCATTATGGAAAACACTGCAACGCAAAACAAAAATCCCCTTGTCCGCCTCATTGAAAAAGCCTACGGCGGACTGGACATGAGCTGGCGGAACGTCATTCTGTTCGCGGTCGGAACCGCTGTGTTGACAGCGTTCTTTATGATCGTCCCGATTTTCAAGGATACGTCCTTTGAAAGAATGGGTAGCTTGTTTGAGGCTTGGATCTTCTTCGCGGTCATCATTATGGCGAACTGCTATCAGAAGGAAGACACCAAAAACGGCAGCTTCTTTGATAAAATCAGGCAGCCGTTGATCTGCGCCGCCAAGGTCTTTGTATTCTTCCTCATCAGCCAGCCGCTGATTTATCTCTTTGAAGTGCCGTTCAAGGAGATGGGCTGGAAGCTGTTCGGGTATTATCCCTACTGGTTCAAGTGGACGCTGGCGACCATTCCCATGGCGTTCATCGGCTGGTACATCAATAAGAAGAACTGGCTCAGTCTGATCATTTTGTCCCCCATCCTTTTTGAACTGACCTCCGATTATATCGGCGCGTTCCGGTTTACCTTCAAGCACTTCCCCATAAAGCTTGTGACCGCCGTTTTCTGTCTGGCGCAGGTGCTTGTCTACCTCTGGGTGTTTACGCCCAAGCTCGTGCAAAGGCTTCTCGGCTTCTTCGTACCGCTGGCAGTCATAATTGTCATGAACGTAATGCTGCCGCCTTTTGATATGAACGTTAATTCATTCCTTCCCGACGACGTCATGCTCACGGAAAATGCCGTTGTGGAGATCGCCGATCCCGCGTCTGTAGAAATTACCGTCACAGACTTCGGTGAAGATACGAGCATCCATATTCACGCCACCGACTATGTTGAAACGACCTTCCAAATTACCGATGGCGACAATGTCTACCATTACCGTATCAGGATATATGAGGACGACGGCGGGCATTCGAAGATCGAGATGCAGCCTATAGGCGAAAATATCACCAAAGACGAAAAAAACGCCGATGAAACCTCATCGATGGAGTAAACGGGAGAATACAATTCCCTGCTATTAAAAAAGCACTATCCACAACTTAGTGAAATTAACTCCCTCCGTCTCGCCTACGGCGAGCCACCTCCCTCAAAGAGGGAGGCAATATCCGGCTCCCTCTTTGAATTAAAAAAGGGCATGTCGCACAAGGAAAATGATTTTCAAAAGAGAGGACTCACAAGGTATCTTGCAGCCCTCTCTTTTTCATATTCTCAATACATCGGGCAGCCGTAGCCGAAAATCTTTCTGCTGCCGACGGTGTAATGCTGACGTTTGCAGGCATCTCCACCGGTGATGACAACCGGTTTGGTTTTATTGTCTTTCATGAACCATACCTTCTTTTTTGATAAACTGCAAATACGTTCAGTACCATCATATCATATCCGATGATGTGATGCAAGAAGTATGAAAAAATTCTGTTATCGCGTCGGAAATCACTCACACAATCAATGAACATATGAGAAGTTGGCAACAAAAAAAGCGCCACCTTTGTGATAAAGATGACGCTCTGTGCGTGTAGGATTGGGTTGTGGTGTGGTAGTAATGTGAATATGGCTGAAGCGTTAAATCAGAATTTATCTATTCTTTTTTCGCTTGAATATACAAACTATGCTTTTGGATGAACCATAACTTTGGCTTGTAGAAGTACAAGTTATTAGCTCCCATCCATCACAACCAAGAAGATTGAGCTGGTTTTCAAGCTGATTTGACTCAACGCATCCACCCCAAAAACCTTTTGTATCATACACGACCACTTTATACTCGAAGTTTTCCATATTTACTCCTCCTACAAATTCCGATTTACACTGCCCCACTTGGTTACAAATTTGCAATATAAGCAGCATTGACTATCTCAAATGCGAGATTTATAATAAATATACAATTCTTTAAACAGAATTCAAGAAAACTGCTTAAATGAATTTCATTGGTTCAAAAGAATCAATATGGGATAAAGCAGATCTTCGGTTTTTCATTTATCTGCTTTCAACTGAGCCATTTTTATTTCTTAGTGTGTCTTTTTAAAAGAAAAAAAATTTTTTCCTGAAACCATCCGGCGCGGTTTTCTTTTTCTTCATCGCGGTTTATTTGACGCTTACCGAAAAACAGTCTTCCCTATTTATTCCATTGGGCAGTTCAGAAAAGACGCCGCTTATTTAATCGGGCCAAGAGGATATTCAAACATTCTCAATATAGACCCTAAAAGTTCTTTTCCCGGGAATGATGAATTTATTATGCTCCCACACGCTTCTGGAAATATACACCCTGCGCAGGTTGATATGATTGACCAGAGGTTCGAGGGTAGAAAAGTTCCCACCGGCGATATGCAGCTTGCGAAGATAGGGAAAGTCGGCAATGATGCCAATTACCTCATCGTTTATATCTTCAAACCACAGTTCAGTCACATCTTTGTTGTAGGAAACGTCGAGATTGGTGATAGGCTGGCTCTCATCAGACTTTCCGAGCGCGCTGCGCAGAATAGATTCGGAGGTTTCATCCTGAAATTCTATTTCATTTGCGGGATTTTCTACTCCTATCTGTTTCCAGAAGTCATCGTTGATGGCGTCGTCCGTAATATCCGGAAGCTCTACTTCCTGCACCTCGCCCATATCGCCTTCCTCATCGTAAGCGATGCTCTCGGCGGACACGTTCAAGCGCATATCGGGAAAATACTTGTCAAAATATCCGTTTTGCAATCCGAAAACAGCCATGCCCATAGTTGCTGACAGGAGAATGATCAACGCGATAAGAATATTCCAGACGTTGCCGCGCCTGACTTTCCCGAGAGCGGAGCTGTAGCCTGTTTTGCCATCGCCGATCAGACTGTCCGAAAGCAGAGAGAAAAGCGTTTCGGTATCCGAAACCAACGGATAGCCTTCCAGCTTGGGATGTGTGGTACCATCAATGGAATACTGGATTAACAAATATTCTGCGCCCTTTTCTTTCCATTCCTTTTCGTATTTAAGAGCGTTTTCGACCTCGTTCTCACAGTTGATCGCTCCGATGAAGCTTTCGGAAATAAAGAACACCACTGCCCGCGCGTTTCTCAGGTGATTGGCGATGTTGGCAGGCCACTCGCTGCCGGGCGCAATTCCTTCATCGTACCAAGTGCGGTACTTCGCATGATACAGCGACCCAACGTCAAGCATGACTCTTGGTGAATTCATGTGTCTGTAGCTGATAAAAACATAAGGATCCTTTCCCTCGTACGCGGGGATTTTGCTGCCTTCAAAGGCTCTCTTCTGGTTTTCCATACTTATCCCTCCTTACGGAACTATCTCGACGATAACGCCGGTGCCGTCAAATATGCCGGTCAGGTCGACCATATCCGTGCTGACAATAACTTTTTTCAGATGCTCGCATTGAAGCAGAGGCGCAAGCGAGGTAATCTTCGGATTATGGGAAAGGTCTACCACAGACAGATCTATCTCCCCCACCGCGGTCACATCGTCTATGCCGCAGTCCTGCATGTAGAGAGTGCCAATTGTCATGCCTCTCAGCTCATCGAGCGTTTCGATGCCACGCTTGGTAATATCGACATTCTCGGCGCCGTTCAGACCGCTCAGCCTGAGGTCATTCTGACGGTTTTCCGCCGCCCAGTACACACCGAAGGTCAGAGTTCCCGCAAGAGCCAAAGACACTAAAGTAAGAATTATTTTTCTCACGGACGGCATCCCCGCCGACTCTTTGCCTCCCTTCATAGCCTGGGTCAGCAGTTCCTCACCGGTAAGTCTGTCAAGCAATCCGGTGACGTCTGTATAAGCCAATGTCGGCTTCTTGGCGAGCTGTATAGCCAGTCCTTCTGTGGGAACAAACCCGTCTAGGTAAACAAACAGTGCCTTTCTTTCTTCCTGCCGCATTTCTCCGTCCACATTCAGAGCCTTTTTTTCGACCGCCATGTTGATGCAGTCGCGAAAAAACAGCTTTGAACAGGCCTTTTCGGAGAGAAACATGAGTACGGCTGCGCCTTTTTCCATTTTTTCGGCTATGAGTGTAACCTCGTTTTTTTCCTTAAAGTCGATTACCTCATAGCTTACGCGAAAGCCTTCTTCCGCTATGACATTGGCCACCTCTGCCACTTTGTTTTTATCCGCGTCCGCGCACAGAATGAAAAAATGATCTTCCTCTCCGCTGTAGCTTTTGTACTTGAAACGCATAGTGTAATTCCAGCTCCTTTTTTAATTTTTTATCTGATTCATCTTTCAGTACAGGTTTCTGACAAGATCGTAGCCTTCATCTGCAAATATCTCTCAATGAAGATCGGGACATCATTCCTAAGCAGACATATCGGAGAGATACGTATTATGAACTAAGAACAGTGTCTCTAAAATCCCTCCGATATTCTCTACTCCGTCAAGGGCTTTCCGTTGCCTTTGTAGGGATTCATAAAATTGCCTCCTTGAAATTGAATTGGTCTATCAAAATGATTTCAACAATCGTAGATCAGAGACAAAAAATCAGAATTCTACC
>ONID01000034.1 GCA_900317765.1 uncultured Eubacteriales bacterium
TTTTTACCGTTAAAAAGCGGCAGCCCTGTTCAGAGGGGTCTGCCGCTTTTTATATATCCATTCAGTTGTAAATGATGTTGTCCCAGGTGGGATATTCTTTGACGTCGCGCCAATGCTTGAACGCCTCTCGGATCTTCGTGTTGCGGGCATTGGCGGTCGTGCGCCAGCCGCTGAAAACGCAGTTGGCGGCGGTGTAATTGAATTCGCAGTCGGCGGGAATGCCGTTCCTGAGCTGCGATATTTCGCCGGAATCAAGGCTGCAATGGGAGATATACAGCCTTTTGAGCTTGGTGCAGCCGGTCAGAACGGTGGGGTTCTCCATCCTGACATTATAGCAGAGATTGAGGTCTTCGAGATTCGGCAGCGCAAGCAGCGGTGAAACGTCGCTGATCCGGTTCTGGAACAGTTCGACATAGACCAGTTCCTTCAGCTCGGCGACGGGCGTGATGTCGGTAATATAATTGTCGGCGAGTATCAGGGTGTGCAGCTTTTTCAGATTCGTGATCAGGCTGATGTCGGTGATCGCCATGTGTCCTAAATCCAGCGCCCGCAGCTCGGTGCAGTACAGGAACAGCGGTGCGAAGGTCTCGCTGTTGCCCGGTCGCTTGAGATTCGCCGCCAGTGTGGAAAACACCTGAATATCTGTCCTGACCTCGTAATTCAGAAATCGGACAGTCCAGACGAATTTGATCTGGGGATATTCCTCCCGAAGCCCCTGCATGACCCGGTCGCTCAGACCGCAGCCGCACATCTCGACCGTCCTGATGCCCGGGAAAAGCTCGATCGCCTTGCAGAGCAGATCGGGCGATTCTATCGGGATGTTGTTCAGATCGAGCAGTTCGGTGCCGCTGTCCAGCGATACCCCGTATATTTTCGCGGAGCAGAATATCTCCACATCGGGATTGTTGTCCTGCGCCGCTGTGATCGCCGTGAAAAGGCTGTCGCTTATCTCCGCGTCGGTAATGCTGAGTTTCCTGATGGCGGTGAAGTATCTGACATTGTGAGCGTCGCTCGGGGAAATACCGCCTGCAAAGGACAGCTCAGAGGAATTGCTGCTCTGCTTGCCCCGCTCCATCGGCACCGACCAGATGATCTCCACATCCTGCGCTAACTGCGAACGGATGTTCTGATACGCGTCCGGTGTAATATCGAGCGCCGTGACGTCAAGTGTGCGGAGATTCTTCAGCTTGGCAAAGTCCGAATAATCATCCGAACGGTACTCCGTGAGGGTGACGCTCCGGGTGTCGGCGGGATAACTGACGCCTTCAATCGTGACCGATGAATCGAAATAATCCGATACGCCGTTCAGCTTTGAGGAATCAAAATATTCCGAACACCCTGCGGCGGAAAGCACCGCCACCGCAGCCGCCAGGGCTGCGAGCGCGCAGAATGACAATCTTCTGATGCTGAATTTGTCAGGCAGCACGACAATCATCCTTTTTTGTAAATAATGTTATCCCAGCTCGGGTAATCTTCGACCCTTTTCCAGTTTCTGAATGCCTCGCGCACCTTGGCGTTTCTCACGTTCTTGGCACCGCGCCAGCCGTTGCCGAACACGGCGTTGTTGCAGGTGTAGTTGAAGATGCAGTTCTCGGGAATTCCCTTTTTCAGTGTGGCAATTTCGTTCTCGTCAAGGCTGCAATGGGAAATATACAGTCTCTCCAGCTTCTTGCTGCCGGTGAGAACGGTGGGGTTCTTGATGGTGGGGTTGAAGCAGATGTTCAGATCAAGCAGGTTGGGCAGTTCGAGAAGGGGCGATACGTCCTTGATCTTGTTGAAGAACAGTTCGATGTAGACAAGCTCCTTCAGGTCCGCAAGCGGGCTGATGTCGGAGATGCGGTTGTCGGCGAGAATCAGCGTGTGCAGGTGCTTGAGGTTCCTGATGTCGCTGATGTCGGTGATGGCCTGGTGTCCTAAGTCAAGCGCTCTCAGCTCGGTGCAGTATTTGAAGACGGGTGCGAGGTTCGTGCTGTTGCCCGGGCGGCTGAATTCGTTGGCCAGTGTGGAGAATACTCTGATGTCCGTGCGCACCTTGAATTTCTTCAGGAAGGAAATCGTCCAGACAAATTTGACTTCCGGATATGTCTCGCGCAGTTCCTGCATTTTTTCGTTGCTGACACCGCAGTCGCACATTTCAACAGACTTGATGCCGGGGAAGGTGGCAACGGCGGTATGTACCTTGGTCAGGTCCTTGATCTTCTTTTCGTTCAAAAAGAGGGTGTCGGTTGTGCTGTCGTATTTCTTGCCGTAGACCGTCACATTGCAGTTGAGTTGGAGATCGGGATTGTTTTTTCTCGCGGCAATCGAAAGCTCCTTCAGATTGTCGCTGATTTCGATCCCGCTGACAGCCAGCGATTCCAGATCGGTGAAATATTTGACGGCTGCCACGTCTTCCTCGGTGACTTCGCCTTCGAATGCCAGCTCCTTGGCGTCGCTCTTGACCTTCTGTCCGTGAATGGGGACGTTCCAGATGATTTTCACCTTGTCGCCCAACTGCTTGCGGAGGGTGCTGTAATCCGCCTCCGAAAGCTCCACTGCCGAAAGATCGACGCTCTCCAGCTCTTTGAACTGGCTGAGCACCGCGTAGTCGCCCTTGTCGAGCTTATCCAGTACCAGTGTCTTGGAATCGGAAGGATATTCCGTGCCCGAAACGTTGACCTTGGATTCGCAGGCCGTCATCACGGCGAGCACCGTGACAAGGGCTGCGATCAACAGCGCAACGCTTTTAGCCTTTTTGAAAATTGATGAAACCATAGTAATACCTCTTCTTTCATTATAAATAAGCACCCTTTTGCTTCTTGCTCAGGAAACTTATTTATAAATAATTTTATTCCACGCCGGATACGCTTTGACCTTCCGCCAGTTGGCGAATGCTTCGCGTATCTTGACGCTTCGTGCGTTTTTGTTGGTGCGCCATCCGCTGTGAACGGCGTTGGGCGCGGTGTAATTGAGTTCGCAGTCCTTGGGAACGCCCTTTTTGAGCGCGGCAATTTCCTCGGCATCGAGGCTGCAATTGGAGATATACAGCCGCTTCAGCGAGGAACAGCCGGTGATGGCTGCGGGATTTTTCATGGCGCTGTTGTAGCAGAGATTGACGTCCTCCAGTTTCGGAAGCTCGGTCAGCGGCGAGACGTCCTTGATCCTGTTGCAGAAGAGCTCCACAAACTCCAGCTCTTTCAGCTCCGCCAGCGGCGATATATCGGAAATGCTGTTGTCAGCCAAAATGAGGGTGTGCAGCTTTTTCAGATGCCTGATCTCGCTGATGTCGGTGATCCGCATGTGCCCCAGATCCAACGCCCGCAGTTCGGTGCAGTATCTGAACAGCGGGGCGAAGGTCTCGCTGTTGCCGGGGCGGCTGGGGTCTGCCGCCAGCATGGAGAATACCTGAATGTCCGTGCGCAGCGTGTAATGCAGAAAATGGATGGTCCAGATGAAGGTCACATCGGGAAATTCCTCTCTCAGCGCCTGCATGTTTTCATCGCTCACGCCGCAGCCGCACATTTCCACCTTTCTGATATTTGGAAAAACCGTGACGACGCTGCGGACGTCGTCGGGATTCTTGATTTTTTTGTTGTTGAGCTTGAGCGACTTGACCGAGTCCTTCAGCTGCATGCCGAATGCCGTCGCGCTGCAGCTGACCGAAAGCGCCGGGTTGTTTTCCCGCGCCGTCGCAACCAGCTTAGCGAGATGGGAAGTCACCTTGCTGTCGGTGACGGTGAGCTGTTGCAGCTGACTGAAATACTTCACCGCGTCGGCGTCTTCGGCGGATATTTCACCGGAGAATGTCAGCTCGGCAGCGGTGTTTTTCACTCTCCGCCCTCCGACAGGTACCGTCCAGTCGATGATCACTTTGTCCCCGAGCTGTTCCCGGAGCTTGTCGTAATCCTCCGCGGTCAGTTCCGGCGCCGTGACGTCTATCTTCTTGAGCTGTTTGAAGCCTGACAGCGCCGCGATGTCGTCGGCGTCGTATTCTTCAATGGTCAGCTGCCGGGTATCGGCGGGATATTCCTTGCCGGCAATCACCACCGGCTTCTCTTTGACGGACGAACAGCCCGCCAGACAGATCATTGCTGCCACCGACAATGCCCACAACGCCAGGGCGTGCCGCTTGTTCTTATCATTATCCAAATACAATCATTCTTTCCGCATACAGAATTTATTCCGCCTTTTGACCGCTGAAGTCATAGACGTCTCTCTCCCACAATACCTCGTTCTGCCAGTCGGGAAATTCCTTTACGGTCTTCCAGTGGGCGAAAGCTTCTCTGATTTTTTTGTTCTTTTCATTAAAGGCACGCCAATACCTTAAATTGCCTCCCCCTAAATAGGTGCGGTTAATGTTGCAATCCGGCAGTACCTTTTTGATATTGTAATATTCGCTCCCGCCAATGCCGCAGGCGCAATAATCCAGCTTCTTCAGCTTTTTGCAGTTGGTGACGACGGAGATGTTTTTCAGACCGTGGTTTTCCACGATATACAGATCCTCCAGGTTGGCAAGCTCTCCGAAGGGCGTGGCATCCTTGATTTTGTTGTACTGTATTTCGATGTAGTTCAGCTCCGGCAGCTGTGCCAGCGGCGAAACGTCCTTGACGGAATTATCCGCCAAGATCAGGGTGTGCAGGTGCTTCATATGGGTCATTTCGCTCAGATCGGAAATATTGCAGTGTCCCAGATCCAGCGCCCGCATGTCGGTGCAGTATCTGAACAGCGGTGACAATGCCTCCGAGGTCAGATCCATATACTTCATTTTGCCGAGAATGGAGAAAACCTGGGCGTCCGTGCGAACCACATATTTGTTGAATCGGATGGTCCAGACAACTTTACAGTCGGGATGTTTGTCTCTCAGTGCGGCGATCACTTCGTGATCGAGCACACAGGAACAGATCTCCGCTGTTTTGATATTGGGCAGTGCGGTCAGCAGATAATCCAGTTCGGTGAGATCGTCGATCGGCAGGGCATTCAGATCGAGCAGCTCCGTTTCGCTGTCCACTTCCACCCCGTAGACGCTGGTGGAACAGTTGATGACCGCTTGGGGATTGACCTCTCTCACCGTGCCGCAGATCTTCGCCAGCAGTTCCGAAGGCGGAATGGAGGTTACGGTGACCGCGTTCAGATTGACAAAATACCGCAGGGCAGCGGCGTCGGTCAGATTCAGTTCAGGAGAAATGTCAAGCGAGCGGGTGAAATTGGGGAACTTCCTGTTGCCCAGGGGAACATTCCACAGAATCTGCACGCTGTCCCTCACTTTGGATGAAATGCTGTCAAATTCGGCGGGTGAGATGTCAATGGACGTCAGATCGAGCGTCTTCAGTTTGTCAAACCGATTGAATACAGCATAGTCTTCGATGTTATTATCGGTGACCGTAAGATATTCTGTATCCTTTGGATATGTTTTGTCGCCTATCTTAACGTCAAGGCATCCCGTCGCCGTCAAAAGCAGGGTCAGCGAAACGACAGCAAGAAGAAAACGGATTCGTGCGGCTCCTGAGACAGAAAACAACACTTCGCAACTCCCCTCATATGATTTATTTCATTATTATATCACAACAAAAAATCCAAATCAATATACAATATAATGAGAAAAGAAAAAAATATCCCCCGAATATTGACATTTCAGCGAAGAAATAATATAATAAAAGAAATTCATCATCAAAACGGAGGTTACAAATTAATGGAAATTACAAAGAACACCATCATTGGCGATATTCTTGACACCGACCCTTCGACAGCACCCTTCTTCCTTGAAATGGGAATGCACTGTCTCGGCTGCCCCGCATCCAGAGGCGAAACCGTGGAGCAGGCTTGCATGGTTCATGGAGTGGACGCAGACGCACTTGTCAGCAAGCTCAATCAGCATATCCAGGGCAAATAACTATCGTCACATTTCAAAGAATTCAAGGTCTGTTGCTGCATTGATATGCCTGTGACGGGCCTTGTTTTTTGCCGTTTTTCACAGAGGAGCTGAGTTTTTTGGAAACAGGCGGACATCAATTATTCGCGCTGGGCGCAAGGCTGGAAGCCTGCGCGGGCTTTGTGCGGACGGGCAAAGTGCCCGCCGACATCGGCACCGACCACGCCTACCTCCCGATCTGGCTTGTGCAGACAGGAAGAGTGCCGGAGGCCTACGCCTCGGATATCAACGAGGAACCGGTCAGGTCGGCAAACCGTCATATTGCCTCGCACGGGCTGAGCGATCAAATCAAGACCTTCACCGCAGACGGACTTGACAGCATCCCGTCCGACAGGGTGGACGACATCATCATTGCCGGCATGGGCGGCGACAACATCGCCGCCATTCTCGGCGGCGCGGACTGGCTGCAAAATCCCCGCTACAGACTGATTTTGCAGCCCATGTCAAGGGCAGCGAAGCTGCGGGAGCACCTCTTCAGCAGCGGATTCGACATTGTCGCCGAAAAAGCAGTATGTGAAGCCGGAAGGGTTTACACCGTCATCTGTGCCGGATTCACAGGGAATCCGCTGACCTATGACGATTATGACATTTACGCCGGTCGTCTCGACGGCTCCGACCCCAACGCCGCTGCGCTGTTGAGAAAGCAAGCGGGCATTCTGCGCTCGGTCGCCGAGGGCTGCGGCGCAAAAGGGGACGCTGCGGGTCAGGCACATTATACCGCTTTAGCGGAAAGACTGACCGAAAACGCCAAAGGAGGAAAGAACATTGCGGAACATACAGGAAATATATGATCTTCTCAATGAAAAATACCCCTACTGCATCCAGGAGGATTACGACAACAGCGGAATCATGGTGGATTTCGGCAGGGAGATTGACAGAATAGCGGTGGCGCTCGACATCACCAACGCCGTGGTGGAATATGCCGTTTCACAGGACGCACAGCTGATCGTGTCGCACCATCCCATCATCTTCCGTCCCATTCGCAGTATTGTCTTCCATTCGCCGCTGCAAACGCTGACGGCGGCGGGCATTTCCGCCATTTCGGCGCACACCAATTTCGATATAGCCGACGGCGGCGTCAATGATGCACTGGCAAGCAGATTAGGTTTACAGAACGTGGCCCCTGTTTTCAAGGTGTCCGAGAAGCCCGTGAAGGGCGAAATGCGGAAGAATTACATCGGCAGAGCGGGAAATCTTCCAAAAGAAATGACGCCCGCGGAATTTGCCGCCTATGTGGGCAGCAGACTGTGCGGAAGAACAGCCATGGAATATGTAGACGGCGGCAAGCCGATCAAAAGGGTAGCCGTCGGCGGCGGTTCCTGCGGGGAATTCATCTTTGAATGTGCCGCCACCGGCATTGACGCCTATGTCACAGGGGAATGCAAGCACCACGAGCTGCTCTACGCCAAGGACAACGGCATCACCATGATGGCGGCGGGACACTACGCCACGGAAAACGTCGCCTTAGAATCCCTCGCCCAGACGCTTCAAACCGCCTTCCCGGACGTACAGGTGACCATCACCAGAGTCGACAACCCCATCAGCTTCACCAGGTAGCAGGTAGCAGGTCAGAGATTAAGCGAGCTGCAACATAATAAGAATTTCCCACAATAGCATTAGCAGTTTGTCCTGAAAAGATTTCAGAAGAAAATATATTCCCCATCGCCAAATCCAAACCCCAAAATCCAACCACGCACCCCAAAGCCCCAAACTAACCACAGCACCCGCTTCCCAAGTCAGCAAAACAGCATCCGGCGGTAGGTTCGCGGGTTGAAGCGCGGATGCGCTTCAATATTCGCTCCCGGACGCGGGCATCGCACCAAAAGCCCGGAAACGGGAAGCGCAATTCCTTTCAACAGCGAAGAGAAGTTCGTCCTCCCCTCCCCTTCTATCCAGCCCCGCGCCCCTGCGCCGAGGTTCGACCACCACCGCGCCGGAAATAAAACAAACCGCACCCCCAATACAAACCGCACCAAATAATTCGAACATCCATATATTCAATCAAAACAGGAGGTCACAGCCAAATGAAATCATTCAAAGCGATACTCACATCCATCTGTCTGCTGCTGACATTCACATCATGTGTCGGAGGAACAGCGAACACATCCGATAGCACCAAGCAGCAGGACGCCTCCGCCCCGGCAGAGCAGAACGAATCGGAAGAAGTAAGCAGCGAGGATTCGCCGAAGGCGAAGCTGCTCTACATGGGTCACGCCAGTCTGCGCATCACAACGCCGGAGAATAAGGTCATCTACATCGACCCCTACGCGGGAAAAGGCTATGAACCGGCGGCTGATCTCATTTTAGTGACGCACGACCACTTCGACCACACGGCAACGGATAAAATCGCCAACCGCGCCAAGGGCTGCCGTACCATCACATGGAAGGAAGCGCTCGTCAAAGGGAAGTATCAGACCTTTGAACTGGACTTTGCCAAAGTGGAAGCCGTGGAAGCGGGTTACAACCGCAATCACAGCGTCAGGAACTGCGTCGGCTACCTCATCACGCTCTCGGACGGCGTGAAGATCTACGTTTCGGGAGACACGAGCAAAACCAAGCAGATGTCTAAGCTCTCGGAGCAGCAGATTGATTACGCCTTTTACTGCTGCGACGGGGTCTACAACATGGATCTGAAAGAAGCGGCGGAATGTGCCAGGCTGGTCGGCGCAAAGCATGACATCCCCTATCACGTCATCGCAGCGAAGGGAAACGTCTTTTTTGACCGCAAAAGGGCGGAAAAATTCGACTCTCCCAACCTCCTCGTCATCGACCAGGGCGAGGAAATAGCGCTCGCCAAATGAATACAGAAAAAAATAGAAGGGCTTGGCCCTTGAAAGATTATTCCTTTTTCAATGGGGTGTTATTATGCATATTACATTCATCTGCACCGGGAATACCTGCCGTTCGCCGGTGGCGGAGGGAATCGCTCGTGAAATCGTCCGCAGGGACTGCCCCGACAGCGGGATTACCGTTTCCAGCGCGGGTCTTGCCGCCTACAACGGCGCGCCGGCGAGTCAGCATTCCATCGACGTGTGCAGGGAGATCGGCATTGACATTTCCGCCCACCGCAGTCAGCGGCTGAATCCCGAGATCGCCGAAAAAACCGACTTATTCGCGGTGATGACCCCCTCGCACAAATCTTTCCTGCTGTCCTGCGGCATTCCGGCAGAAAAAATCGCCGTTCTCGGCGACATCCCCGACCCCTACGGCGGGGACGAGGACGAATACAGAAACTGCCGCGATCAGATTGACAGGGAAGTCCAAACGCTGCTGAAAGACTGCGTTCAGCGGCTGAACGGACAACCAACGGAGCAGTGAACGACTGCTTGCATCAACGCGCCTTCCGGCGCTGTTTACGGTAGGTGAATGAACAAATGGATCATGTCGGAATGTCGAAAATATTCCTTAACGAAATACACGCCGTTCACGGCTCTGTCTCGGTCATTTACAAGGATTTTGACACGGGGAGCATCCCCTTTCAGTTCGCGCCGGATTCTGTGGTTCCTTCGGGCAATATGGCGAAGATCGCCATCCTGTTGGCAGCGCTCTGCCGTATTTACGACGGCGAGATGACCCCCGAAAAATGCGTGATCGTGCCCAATCTCTGGATCAATTACGACAGCGTCGCTTTTGAGCGCGGTCAGATGTCCTATTCCATCGACGAGCTGCTTTCGTGGATGATCGTCGCCAATGAGGACACCGCCGCCAATGTGCTCATCGAAATAATGGGGCTGGATTACATCAACCGGTGCTGCCAGCGCTTCGGTCTGGTCAACACAAGGGTGGAATGTCGCTTAGGCGCCACCAAGGTGCAGGACAATATACGTCTCAATGTCACCTCCGCGCAGGATATTCTCACATTCTTTGAGGGAATCTACCAAAACACGCTGCTGCCCCGTCCGCTGTGCGAATATGCCGGCAGGATGTTCCTCCGCCACCGCAACAACGACGGCTTCACGCGCTACATCTGCGACGACATTTACACCGGGCGTTTTGTGGGCGACACCGATCTTGTCAGCCACGAGGCGGGCATTTTCTACCTGCCGTATGTGGACTATTTCTTTGCGATATTCAATTCCGACCCGGACGGGACGCCCGAAACGCGGCTTGCCAGCCAGCGGATGCGTGCGCGGCTCTCGAACATGCTGTACAATTACTACCTCGAACGGGAAGACGCCATCCGCAGTCTCCCCTACAATCCCAACGCTCCTTACGGAGAGAACAGATATTGAGAAAGAGGTGAACACCAAAACCATGAACCCATCCATCTTCAAGCGCGTATTCCTCATCGTGCTGGACAGCCTCGGCGCGGGCGAGCTTCCCGACGCGGAGAAATTCGGAGACAAAGGGGCGCACACCCTCCGTTCGCTCTCCCGGTCGGAGAAGCTGTTTATCCCGAACCTGCGGCGGCTGGGAATCGGCAACATCGAAGGGCTTGCCTTTCTCGGCACGAACGAAGCCCCCGAAGGCGCGGTCTGCAAGCTCGGCGAACGCTCCAACGGCAAGGATTCCACCATCGGACACTGGGAAATGGCGGGCGTGATCTCCGACCGTCCCCTTCCCACCTTCCCCGACGGCTTCCCGCAGGAAATTCTGGACGAATTCAGCCGGATCACCGGGCGCGGCGTGCTCTGCAACAAGCCGTATTCCGGCACACAGGTGATCGCCGACTACGGCGAGGAGCACATGCGCACGGGCGATCTCATCGTCTACACCTCCGCCGACAGCGTCTTCCAGATCGCCGCGCACGAGGAAGTCGTTCCGCTGGAAACGCTCTACCATTACTGCCGCATGGCGCGGAACATTCTCACAGGTCAATACGGCGTGGGCAGAGTGATTGCGCGTCCGTTTGTGGGCCAGCCCGGACATTTCACCCGGACGGCTCACCGACACGATTTTTCCATAGAATCTCCCGCCGAAACCATGCTCGACGCCCTTCGGAACGCCTGGCGCGACGTCATCTCGGTCGGCAAGATCAACGACCTCTTCGCCGGTCGCGGACTCACCCGGACGTTTCCCACCTCGGGCAATTCCGAGGGAATGAAGATCACTTCCGGGCTTGTCAACGTGGACTTTAAAGGGCTGTGCTATGTCAATCTGGTGGATTTCGACATGCTCTACGGTCACCGCCAGGATGCCGACGGATATGCCGCCGCTCTCACGAAATTTGACGGATGGTTAGGCGGGTTCCTTGCCAAGCTGCGCGAGGACGACATGCTGATGATCACCGCCGACCACGGCTGCGACCCTTCCGACAACAGCACCGACCACACGCGGGAATACATTCCGCTGCTGGTCTACGGGCGGAAGATCATTCCCGTGAATATCGGCGTGCGTTCCACCTTCGCCGATATTGCAGCCACCGTCACGCAGGCCCTCGGCGTGGACTTCCCCTGTGCAGGCACCAGCATGCTCGGTGAGCTCACCGACCTTCGGACGCACCTCCGGAACAGTGCCGTGCGGGCTATGTCGCATTCCCACAGCCCTTATTCCGGCTTTCGGGTAGGCGCGGCGCTGCTGTGCGGCAGCGGCAGAATCTACACCGGCTGCAACATAGAAAACGCCGCCTATTCCCCCTCCCTCTGCGCCGAACGCACGGCTTTTGCCAAGGCGGTCAGCGAAGGCGAAAGGGAATTCCGCATGATTGCCATTGCCGGCGGAAAGGACGGCGTCATCCGGGGGCTTTGTCCGCCCTGCGGCGTTTGCCGTCAGGTGATGGGAGAATTCTGCGCTCCCGATTTCGAAGTCATCCTCGCTACCCCCGAAGGCTTCGAATCCCACACCCTCTCCGAACTGCTTCCCCTCGGATTTACACTGTAAAAAAGCGCTGTGCGATTCACGGCATCCTGTCACGAATCGCACAGCGTTTTTTATGATTATTTCAATAACAACTCGCACAGCGCATCCAGATCGTTTACGGTGAAGTCCGGAATTTCTTCCGGCTTCGCGGGAACGGCGAGGCTTCCGAAGCCACGCATGACGCGGAAGGTGGTCATACCGAGCAGGTTCGCGGGGGCGATGTCGTTGTCGAGACGGTCGCCGACCATCCCCGCCTGCGACGGCGAGCATCCCGCCCGATGCAGCGCCAGCAGGAAGATCGCCGGGTCGGGCTTTGCCAGCCCTTCCTCCGCCGAGGCGATCACTTCCTCAAAATACCTGTCTATACCAAAGGCGCGCAGGCGCTGCACTGTCCCGATGTTCTGATTGGCGATCACGCCGAGACGGTATTTTCCGGCGAGTCTTTCAAGGCAGCGCTTTGCGTCGGGATACAGAGATTCCCACTCGCTTTCCCACGGCGGCAGCGTAAAACCGTATTGCTTGGCGGCGAGCCTGTCGCCCTTTTGTCCCTGTCTGTAAAAATCTGTCATGACCCGGTAAAATTCCTCATAACGCACGCCCGTGCCATTGATCATTCGGAGTATTCTCCGCCGGTAACATTCGCTTTCGTCAATCAACGTCGAACCGAGGTCAAAGAAAAGCCATTCAACATCCTGCCCCATAGTGTCCTCCCCTGTGCGCTCACGTGCGTTCGCTGACTGAATACTGAAAAGTTAAAACTGAAAAATGAAGAATGAAGGAGCTCATTCGCGCTGTAAATAAAAAATTTCAAGGCGCTTTGCGCCTTGCCTCCTACCTCCTGCCTATCCGATTGTAAAAGTGTAGGAATGGCGTAAATCATGGGGCTTGCTCATTGATATAAGAAGAAATTTTCTCCAGTCGGGGCAAGGAAAAAGATAATAATACAAATTATCTGTATTCGCCTGAGCCTTTCGCGTATCGACAATAATCTCGCTCGGTCTGCCACGTTTAACAAGTTAAACAGGCCTCCCTCGTGGGGCGCTGCCCCACTCCCCGCTGGTGGCGCTGCCCCCAGACCCCTGCCAGGGAGCCTTGCCCCCTGGACTCCACGCTCGCATACGCTCGCTAATTACGCGCTGCGCTATGCTTTCTTCTTTTTTGTTTTACTGCCTCCTACCTCCTGCCTATCCGAGCGTTTCCACCGCTTCGCGGACGGTTCGCACGCCGAAAAGGCGGATGCCGTATTCCTGCGGCGGAAGGTTGAGGGATTTCAGGTTGTGATAAGGCAGAATGCACCGCTTGAAGCCCAATCTCGCCGCTTCGCGGATGCGCATGTCGGCGTGATTGACCGCCCGCAGCTCTCCCGCAAGTCCTATCTCGCCGAAGGCGATGACGTCCTCGCCGACGCACAGGTCTTTCAGGCTGCTGACAAGGGCAATCGCCACCGCTAAATCCGCTGCCGGTTCGGAGAGCTTCAGTCCTCCGACAATGTTGACATAGGTGTCGTTGTTGGAAAAATAATAGCCCGCACGCTTTTCCAGAACCGCAATGATCAGGTTCATGCGGCTGATGTCGAACCCGGTGGACATGCGCCGCGGATTGCCGAAGCCGGAGGCGGCTGCCAGTCCCTGCACCTCCGCCAGTATCGGACGGGTCCCTTCCATCGTGCAGGCGACGCAGGTTCCCGAGACATTCACCGGACGTCCCGAAAGCAGCATCAGCGAAGGGTTTTCCACCTCGTGAAGCCCGTTGTCCTGCATGTCGAACACGCCTATCTCGTTGGTAGAACCGTAGCGGTTTTTCACCGCACGCAGAATTCTGTAGGAAAGATGTCGGTCGCCCTCTAAATACAGCACCGCGTCCACGACGTGTTCCAGCACCTTGGGACCTGCAATCGCGCCGTCTTTGTTGACGTGTCCCACGAGAATAGTCGGAATCTCCAGCGCCTTGATGCACCGCATGATCGCGCCGGTACATTCCCGCACCTGCACGATGCTGCCCGGTGACGAGCTGAGTTCGCTGAGGTTCATGGTCTGTATGGAATCTATCATCACAATGTCGGGCTTCATGACGCGGATATTCTCCAATACCCGCTCCACGTCGGTTTCCGCAAGGACATAGAGATTTTCACTGTTCACCCCTAACCGCATGGCGCGGAGTTTGAGCTGTCTGCGGGATTCCTCGCCCGAAACATAGAGTATTTTCATTCCGCGCCCCATGTATTCGCAGATCTGGAGCAGAATGGTGGATTTGCCGATGCCAGGATCGCCGCCGATCAGCGTGAGGGAGCCTTTGACGATTCCTCCGCCGAGAACGCGGTCCAGTTCCCCCATGCCGGTGCTGTAGCGCGGCTCGTCGGCTGTGCTGATCTCCCGGATGGAAGTGGGCAGGTCGGACGCCGCCAGCGGGATTTTCGGCGAAACGCCCCTTGCGCTCCGCAGCGAAGAACCGGCGGGAGCCGTTTCCCGCAGCTGTTCCTCCATGGTGTTCCATTCCCCGCAGGAAGGGCATTTGCCGTACCACCGGGCGGATTCATACCCGCATTCCGAGCAGACGTAGACGCTTTTGGATTTTGCCATTTTGTATGGCTCCTTTCATTCACTCCTCACACCGATCCCTGTATTCTCGCAGAGCGCCCATAATGTCGCCCATTTCGTAGCCGTAACGCTGAAGTGTGGCAACCGTGCGGCGGATTCCCTTTTCGTCTGACAGGTCGCGGCTGAATTTCCCTTCCAGCAGCTCCGTGATGGCGGCGGATTCGTCAAGGTCGCATTCGCTGAGCGCCTTCTCCGCCGTGTCCCGGTGGATGCCCTTCGCGGACAGCTCCTGCAGGATGCGCCGCCTGCCGTAGTGCTTCCGGCTGATCAGGTGGCGGATCATGTTGCCGGCGTAGCGCGCGTCGTCGATTGCTCCGATTTCGGTCAGGTATTCCACCGCCGCGTCAATGGCTTCATCACCGTATTCCCTGTCCCTGCGCAGGCGTGACGCAAGATCGCGGGCGGAATAATCCCTGTATTCCAGCAGATAGAGCGCCTTTGATCTGGCACGTCTCAATTGCGACTCCGAAAGAAGTTCTCTCAGCTCGTCAACCGTGTATTCCCGCAGGGGTTTCACGTTTTTTTCGGCGGCAAGCTCGCTGTCGATGCAGCAGACAAGCTCCCCGTCTGAATACAGCCCTGTCAGATGCCCCTTGAGAGGCTTGACTTCATGGATGATCGTTCCGGACATCGTCAGTCAACCGAGATGTCAATGTTCTTTTTGCGCTTGCTGGGCTTTTCCGGCTCTGCGAAGTCCTCGGGAATGGGGATGTCGTCTATCAGCATTCCGTCAGGCTCCGCGGGAAGCTCCGGCGGCAGCTCGCCCAATTCGGCGGCTTCCGCCGCTTCACTCTTCTTGTCCGACTTGGAGCCCTTGCGCTTGACGGTGATTTTCGCCGCGTTTTCTCTGACCTGCTTTTCGATTTCCTCCGCTATCTCGGGGTGCTCGGTAAAATAATTCTTGGCGTTGTCGCGTCCCTGTCCCAGTCGGGTGTCGCCGTAGGAGAACCACGCGCCGCCTTTCTTGACGATGCCCAGCTCCACCGCCATATCCAGCAGTTCGCCGTTATGGCTGATTCCCTCGCCGTACATGATGTCAAATTCCGCCGTGCGGAAGGGCGGGGCTATCTTGTTCTTGACAACCTTCGCCTTGGTGCGGTTGCCTATGACGTCCGAACCCGATTTCAGGGCTTCCCCTTTGCGTATCTCTATGCGCACCGAGCTGTAGAATTTCAGCGCTCTGCCGCCCGGCGTTACCTCCGGGTTGCCGTAGACCACGCCCACCTTCTCACGAAGCTGGTTGATGAAGATCGCAATGCAGTTGGACTTGCCGATCGCGCCGGTCAGCTTGCGCAGCGCCTGGCTCATCAGACGCGCCTGCATGCCCACAAACGCGCTGCCCATGTCGCCTTCCACTTCCGCACGCGGCACCAGCGCCGCCACCGAGTCCACCACGATCACGTCGATTGCGCCGGAACGCACCAGCTCTTCGGTGATTTCAAGCGCCTGTTCGCCGTTGTCGGGCTGGGAAACCAGCAGGTCGTCGATATTCACCCCTAACGCCTCCGCGTAAACCGGATCGAGCGCGTGCTCCACGTCGATGAATGCAGCGATGCCGCCCTGTTTCTGCGCCTCTGCGATGCAATGCAGCGCCAGCGTCGTCTTGCCGGAGGATTCCGGGCCGTACATTTCGATGATTCTGCCCCTCGGCAATCCGCCGATGCCCAGCGCCAGGTCAAGTCCTATCGAACCGGTGGAGATCGCCTCCACGTTGAGCGCGGAATTCTGCCCGAGCTTCATGACCGCGCCCTTGCCGAACTGCTTTTCTATACTTGCCAGCGCTGTTTCCAGCGCTTTCTTTTTGTCTACTGCCATGTGTGTATCCTTCCTTTGCTTTGTTTCTGTCAGTATTATATATCATTTTTGAGAAAATTGCAAGAGAAAAAATATCATTTATGATACAGCTGTACCGAAAATGCACCTGTCGATTCCCCCAAAGTCCTTCACTGCGCCTATGTGACACAGTCTATTCTCCTCCATGATCGCCACGACGCCCTCGCGGATGTCGTATCCTATCTCAAAAGCAAGTGTTCCGCCGTCACAGAGAAGCGGTTTCCACAGACCGCAAATCGCCCGGTAAAACAGCAGACCGTCGCTGCCTCCGTCCAGCGCCATGCGCGGTTCGCACCTGACTTCCCACGCCAGACCCTCTATGTCGGCGGCGGGAATGTAGGGCGGATTGGACACGATGCAGTCGAATGTCCCCGTGATGCCGCTGGCTTCGGGGGACAAAAGGACGTCCCCTTCGCGGCAGCGCACACGTCCCCCGCCGAATTCCTCGGTATTGAGCCGCAGATAACGCAGGGCTTCGGACGACTTTTCGACGCAGATCACCTGCGCCCCTGGGATCCGGCGGGCAATCGCCAGACCGACGGCGCCGCTTCCCGCGCAGAGATCGAGTATTTTGGGCGACGGCTTGCCGGAAAGGGCGGCACACGCCCCTTCCACCAGCGCCAGGGTGTCCTCCCGGGGCACCAATACGCCCTCGCCTACCCGCAGTTCCATCCCGTCGAATTCCCAGCGCCCTAAAATATATTGCAGCGGTTCGCGTGTGCGGCGGAGAATGAGATTTTCAAAAACAGCCGCTCTGGCCGGGTCGGCAGGCTCTCCTCCGTGAACGGCAAGCCCCGCGCGACCGACGATGCCGAACGCCGATTCAAACAGGCATAACGCATCAAAGGCAGGACTTTGCAGCCCTGCCCGTGATAATTGATTTTTGCCGCGCTCGTATGTCTCTCTGAGAGTGCAGCCCGTCGTCATACGATTTCTCCTTCCGTGTCTTCCGGAATGACCGCCTTCATCGCGGCGATGGCACATTCAATCTGGCTGTCGTCCGGCTCGAAGGTGGTGATGTGCTGCATCCACATGCCGGGTGCGGAGAGAATCTTCGTGAGGATGTTGTCGTGCTTGCCGCAGAAGCGGATGATCTCATAGCCGAAGCCCATGACCAGCGGCAGACAGGCGAGTCTGATCAGCGTGCGCAGCCAGAGCACTCTTGTCTGGATGCAGAAGCCCACCACGATGCCGATGATCAGCATGACAATGAGGAAGCTCGTGCCGCAGCGGGGATGAAAGCGGCGGAATTTCCGCACGTTTTCCACCGTCAGCTCCTGCTTGGCTTCGTAGCAGAAGATGGTCTTGTGCTCTGCGCCGTGGTATTCAAAGACCCTGTGCATATCCTTCATGCGGGTGCAGAGAAAGATATAGAGCACAAAGATCAGAATCTTCAGAACGCCCTCGAACACCGAGCGCAGCAGGTTGTTGTCGCTCAGAACCGGCAGCAGCTTGGAAATCCCGTTGTATATCGCGGTCGGAACCATGAAAAACAGTACGATCGCTATTGCCATGCCCAGCACCATGGCGAGCGTCATCAGCACGCCGAAGAGCTTTTCGCCGAAGATGTCGTTGAGCTTCTTCTCAAAGGGCGTGAGCTCCTCCTCCTCGTCCGCTTCGCCCGCAAGCTCCGCCGAACGCATGAGCGTCTTGGAACCGACCCGCATGGAGTCGTAAAAGGAATACATGCCCCGCAGCAGCGGTATTTTGAAGACGGTCGGACGTTCCGAAGGCAGCGGACACTTCACGTCCTCCACCACCACTTTCCCGTCGGGACTGCGCACCGCCATGGCGGTGTTCTTCGGCCCGCGCATCATCACGCCCTCGATGAGCGCCTGTCC
>ONID01000090.1 GCA_900317765.1 uncultured Eubacteriales bacterium
TCTATTCTCTTTTATTGTTATAACAGTTTTTTATTCTGGAGACGAATACATGAAAAAGCTTATTTTTCTTCTGCTCAAATACGGAATGAGATTCATTTACTTCTTTATGAAGCTGCTGATTCCCGTCCGTGACAAGGCGGTTTTTCTCAGCCGCCAGTCGGATCAGCCGTCTGAGAACTTCCTGCTGCTGCGGGACGAACTTCAAAGGGTATCTCCCGCTACGGAATGCGAATTCTACTGCCGACTCGGTCTGAAAAGCGAAATGGGGCTTTCCTACGCCCTGCTGATGCTGCGGCAGATGAAGGCACTCGCCGGTGCGAAACTCTGCATCACCGAGAGCTATTGCATTCCCATCAGCATTCTTCGACACAAAAAGCAGCTGCGTGTGGTGCAGATATGGCATTCCATGGTGGCGGTCAAGAAATTCGGCTGGCAGACGGTGGACATGCCGGAGGGAACATCATCCGACATCGCACGCATTATGCAGATGCACAATGGTTACGACTTCGTCGCAGTGGGAAGCGAGTATATGAGGGCGTTTTTCTCCGACGCGATGAACACCCCTATCGAAAAAATCCTTCCGCTCGGAACACCCGTTGCCGACAGGCTTCTCGCCTCAGCCGATCAATATGATGAGCTTCGTGAACAGTTTTATGAGGAGTATCCACAGGCAAGGGACAAAAAAATCGCAGTCTGGCTTCCCACCATGCGCCGCGATTATCCCATAGACTGCGAAGACATGATAGAAGGCTTTGACTGCGATAAATACGCGCTTGTTGTCAAGCTTCACCCGCTTGACCGTCAGACGGTCGTCACGGGCGATAAGGCAATCGTCGATAAAAAATTCACCACCGAACAGGCAATTATTCTGGCTGACTGCATAATCTCCGACTATTCCGGAGCCGCCGCCGAGGCAGCCCTGCTGAACAAGCCTGTCTACTTCTTCGTTCCCGACACAGAACGCTACGCCGCCGAATGCGGCATCAACCTAAACCCGCTCGAAGTATTCCCGGATGTTTCCTTTGCCTCACCGGAGGAACTCGTCAGTGCCGTACTCGGTGAAAAGGCGACATCAGACAACATCTCCGAAGTTAAGGAACTGCTCTGCGGCGGATGCGACGGACATTCGACAGAAAATATCATAAAGCGCGCACTCACACAAGGCGATTGAAATTTTCAATAAGCCACTTGGCGACGCTGTCGTTGTCATTGGACTCTATCACATCATCGGCAACTTTCTTCAACGGCTCCACGGCATTCTCCACCGCGTAGCATTCATCCGAAACCTCAAAGAGCGGCACATCATTGATGGAATCGCCGAAGGAAATAATCCGCTCCATGCCGGTCAGCTTCATGATGGTATCAATGGCGTGCGCCTTGCTCACGCGGTAATCCATAATCTCAAGCCAGAAGTATTCCGGCCCGTATATATCTCTTTGCAGCAGGCAATTGAGGGAGTCCTCCGCGGTCAGATCGGCACGCAGCGGAGAGAGCAGCTCGTCTGTGTCCTCGATGCAGGTGACATAGAATATCTCCCCGCAGAAAAGGTCGTCAAAGCTGTCCACCGGGAGCATTCTCTCGTCTTCCTTGCGCGAGTCCAGATAAAGCTGCATTCCGATGCTCTCGGTTCCTCGCTGCCACAGCACCTTTTCCTCTCCGTCGAGGTAGGTATATACCGTCTCCCTGATCAGCTCCACCTGATCCTCGTCAAGACCCTGTATCTCGATGATCTCGCCCGTTTCGGGGCTTTTGATGCAGGCGCCGTTGTAGGTGATGACGGGCAGAGAAAGCTCGAGCCCCTTTGTCACCTTCTTTGCGGAATTGAGCGAACGGGCGGTAGCGTAAGTAAAATTCACTCCCCTGCGCATCAGGGAATTGAGGGCGTTAACGGTAAAATCGGACAAACGCACGTCTGAATTCAGCAGCGTGCCGTCGAGGTCTGAAATGACCATCGTATTCAAAATAATCACTCCAAGGACTGTAATAATATATGAAACTCGGAAACACCGAAATCAAAGGCAAGGCGGTTCTGGCTCCCATGGCGGGCGTCACCGACCGCGCTTTCCGCGAACTGTGCATGGGCTTCGGCGCTGCCTACTGCACAAGCGAAATGGTCAGCGCCAAGGGACTCATTATGAGCGACCGCAAGACCGCCGCTCTGCTGGAAATATCAGAAGCAGAACGTCCTATGGCGCTGCAGCTATTCGGCTACGAGCCGGACATCATGGCGGAAGCGGCAAAAATCGCCGCGGAACATTCCCCCGCTGCCATCGACATCAACATGGGCTGTCCCGCGCCCAAGATTGCCGGAAACCACAGCGGCAGCGCACTGATGAAGGATCCCGCTCTTTGCGGCAGGATTGTGGAAGCGGTTGTCAAGGCGGTCGGACTTCCCGTCACCGTCAAAATCCGAAAAGGATGGGACGAGGGCAGCGTCAACGCAGTGGAAGTCGCAAAGATCTGTGAAGCGGCAGGCGCTTCCATGATTGCCGTCCATGGGCGCACCCGTGAACAGATGTATGCGCCTCCCGCCGACTGGGAAATCATTGCCGCTGTCAAGAACGCCGTTTCCATTCCCGTCATAGGCAACGGGGACATATACTCCGCCAAGGACGCAATGAACATGATGGAGCAGACCGGCTGCGATCTGGTAATGGTGGGCAGAGGTGCCCTTGGCAACCCCTGGATATTCCGCGAGATCAATTCGCAGTATGACTTAGAACGTCCCGTGTCTCCCCCCGGCATCTTTGAAAGAATGACGGTCATGAACCGCCACATCGAAAAGCTGTGCCAGTACAAGGGCGAAAATGTAGGCATGCGCGAGGCTCGCAAGCACACCGCGTGGTACATGCGAGGCATAAAAGGCGCGGCAAAGCTGCGTGTGATGTGCGGCGAACTCCGTCAACTCAGCGACATGAGAGAGCTGACGAAACAGGCGCTGATCTCCTCACAGGAGCTTCCCGAAGGAACCGTCACCTGCTGAATAGATAACAAAAACGCACTGCATGGATTTAATTCGATCAAAATCTGTGCAGTGCGATTTTTCTTTAAAGAATCAGTTTTCCTCTTTGCTCTCTGAAATCTTGACATAGACAAACGCGCCGAAGATGATCACCATCAATCCAACGCCGCAACCAATAAAGATGGTTGAATTCTCAGCCGGTTTCATTGAAATCTTAGATGCGTCATTTTCAAGCTGCTGGATGGAACTCGGATTGACAAATCCATTGTTCGCCTCAACCTGGGTAGTCTGATCGTTTCTGTGAACCAGATTGGGATCCGTTTTGATGTTATAATAAATCAATGCGACAGCGACAAACATAACCAAAAGAGAAATAGCGGTCATAATCAACAGACTCCGGCTGTTGCTGGATTTGTTTTCCTTCTTTGGTTCGTCAGGCATATTGATTTCTCTGACTTCCGGATTATTATCGATTCTTTTTGTGATAGCAGCATTATTCACCAATCATCATACCTTTCCATGACTTCATATCACTACGTTATTTTAACACAATACTGTCGGTTTTTCAACAGTTTTTTTGAATGAATTTAGACATTCCAAAATGTCATTTTCACATAAAATCACTACGAACGCGGACGGCGGTTGCCGCGCTGCTGATTGGCTCCGTCGGGATTCATCCGGCTCTGTCTTTTCCGGCGTTCCTCCATGAGGTATTTTTCCTGATCGGTCAGTTCTCTCTCAGGAGGTCTTCTGCGCGGTCTTTGGCGGTCATTTTCACCGAAATCGTCCCGGCGGCGCTGTCTCGGGCGGTCGTCCTCACCGAAGTCGTCCCGGCGGCGCTGTCTCGGGCGGTCGTCCTCACCGAAGTCGTCCCGGCGGCGCTGTCTCGGGCGGTCGTCTTCTCCGAAATCGTCCCGGCGGCGCTGTCTCGGGCGGTCGTCCTCTCCGAAGTCATCCCGGCGGCGCTGTCTCGGGCGGTCGTCCTCTCCGAAGTCGTCCCGGCGGCGCTGTCTCGGGCGGTCGTCCTCTCCGAAATCGTCCCGGCGGCGCTGTCTCGGGCGGTCGTCTTCGGCATTGCCCTGTGAACGCGCGAAGGAACGCCTTTTTTCCATAATATACCGCTCTTCTTCGGTCAGTTCCGCGTCATCCGAATAGTCCATTGCGTCCGACTCGGGCGCATACCTTTCCGAAGCTCTTTCAGAAGCCCTTCGGGTATCGTAATCGTCAGCCATGTCCGTGATGTCCATCCCCTGTTCCCGGGCCTTGGTCATATTGGACAATTCCCGCAGACGGCTTTTCAGAGAGCCGCCAGAGGTCTTTTTGGGCTTCTGCACCACAGGTTCGCCGGAACCCGCCGGCTCCGCGTCGTTGCGTGCTCCGGAACCGAAGATGTTCTGATAGATTCTCGCCGTGGGAATATCCACATATTCACCGGCATGCTCCAGCAGCTTGTTGAACGCCTTCATTTCCTTCTGAAATTTCATGAATATCATGATGATCATTGCATAAAAGAGGCACGCCGATATTCTCTCATACAGTCTCAGCGTAAACATGGAATGAAGAGCGCTCGCATTGCCCCTTGGAATACTTCTGAAAATCCACTCCGCGTGATAGCGCAGCTTGTCAGTATCCACCAGCTTGCCGAGATTCTTCCAGTCAAACACAGACTTCCACGCAAAGCTGAGCGCACTGTAGGAGAGCACGGTTCTGATAGAAGTCACTATCATGGCAAGTGTCGCGGACAGACACCCCACCGTGCCGATAACCGGACGGAGTTTGAATTCCATACAGGACATGACCAGGTTGACCAGGAGGGCAAAAAAGGCAATGAATGTGAGCAGCTCCAGCAGACTACCGGAAATGCCGAGCAGTCTGCCTTCCCGCAGAAGAGAGGCAAAGGCGTTGAGCATCAGCATAAAGGCCGCGGCCGTCGCAATCAGCAGACTGATCATGCTGAAAGCCAGACCCATGGCCCGGATTCTCGCAAATACGGCAGACGTAATCAGCCCGAGCGGAAGCATGATATAGGCGGCAACCAGCATATTGCTTCGCAGCGTACTTCCGAGGGTGCCTGCTTCCAGCATATTCATGCGGAATGCACAGACACAGAACACCGCCGACAAAAGGCTCACCACAAGCACTGAGGTCTTGCAGAGAAATCTTCGCACACCGTCCGACGGCGCGATAATATTGCTGTAGTTATTCTCCATGATCAGTCAATTCCTCCGGTTCCGTCAAAGTCTGCCGCAACATCCGAACTGCGTCGGCAGACTCGAAAAAACAACGTCAGAATATTACACACACATGGCTTTGCTGCATATCAAATAACTGACGTTGTTCTTTATTTTTTTAATTGCTATCATTAATTGCTATCATTGACCGGCGTCGGAATTCCCGGCTCAGTCAGCCGATGTTTCGCCCTCAACAGGCGTCTGCTCTGCATCCTCAGCCGATTCCGCAGCCTTGTCTTCAAAAAATGCGTTAATATCGACAGCGGCTCCGACATCGTCGGTCTTGTCATCCGATGCGGTGTCAGGCGCATCAAAAGCCGTTGCAAAGGCAATCTCGGGGGATACCGCCGGCGCGTCGTCTGCCGCAGTCTCGGCTGCATCGGCTGTTTCCTCGGCAACCGCCGGAGAATCAATTGTCTTTTTGACCTTTGATTTTTTTCCGGACTTTTTCTTTTTGCCTTCTTTGTTTTTTTCGCTCTTTTTCTTCTTGGGTTTGTCGTTTTCCTCTTCAAACTCGATGCGATAATTCTTATCCCTGATGGCGTTGTCGACCTCGCTGAATACGCGATCCACCTGATCGATCGCATTCAGGAAAAGGAACCACAGGGCGGCGTAGAAGATCGGCGCAATGCCGAGTCGGATGAAATCGCATAATCCCGAGCTGTAAAAACCGTCTCCTGCGCCCTTCACCCAGATTTTTGTGATAAAGAATACGATGGGCATCACAATGTTGATCGCCAGACCGCACAGGGCAAGCATCTTGAACGAATCGGAATAGCTGCGCCGTATCATATTCTGGTTGAGCACCGTCAGTATGAACATAGCCGCAAAGGCACAGGCCACCAGCCAGCCGAGGTATACAAAATAGAAAACCGTCATGGCAATGGGGTATGTACCGCTGTGCAGTATCTCATCCGAGAAGCGATAAAGCACATCGTAAATCAGCATCCCGTAATAGGCAAGCCTTGCATACTCGAGATAAATCAGGGGCTTCACGCCCAACCGCGGCATATTTTCGCCGCAATTCATGAAATAGACGTAATACGCCACCAGCACAAGCCCCAAACAGCAGGCGAGATCCATGACGATGAGCCCGTTGGTAAGGGGGTTCATCACAAAACTGCTTTTGCCGACCAGCTTCAGCACGTCGCCGATGGCGCCCAGAATGCCGCTCAGGATAATGCCGTAAACAAAAAATATGCCGTCACTGAGGCAGTCAATGATAAATATTCTGCCGTCAAGACCGATCTGTCTGTTGCCCTTCAAAATTAATCATTCCTCAACAATAAATTATGCATAAGCTGACACGCATGAATATACAAATGTATGATACCACAAAAAACTGACGCATTCAAGGCTTAATTGCAAATCAAAACAAAAATTTACCGAAAATCCACATTTTCCGGCGCATCATCCGTTCTGTCGCCTGTGAAAGGCGTTTCTCTCAGCCGAACGCTTTGCGCGATAGCTGGAAAAACCTTCCCTATAAGAAGCATTACTGTCAGGGTTTTCATAGCCCTTTACCCTGACCCTGGTTTTCTTTCCCTGCGGAACGGAAGGGCTGTCGCCGGATGTGCCGAAATCATCGTCAAATCCGTCGTCAAATCCGCCGGTGCTGCCGGAATCGCCGCTGAAATCATCGTCGAAGCCGTCGTCAAATCCTTCGCCGAAGCCGTAGGAACTGTCTGAAGAAACATTCCCGGAAGAGCTGTCGAAGCCGTCGTCAAAATCATCGTCAAATCCGTCGGAGAATCCGCCGCTGTCTTCCGGCTGCTGCGAGACGGCGCTGTTATAGACCCGGCTGTATTCCCTCTCAGCCCGTTCCCTGCCGGGATCGACTTTTTTCTCCGATTCAAAGCCGTACCGTGTATTCATGTCAAATGAATACACATCCATGTCGTTGTAAAACTGCCTGTTATCATTGATGCCGCGGTAGTTGTAAGGGTCCTCCTCGGGAGGCTGCTCATATACGCCGATCCGGCTGCGCTGCTGTTCGTTTGTATTGCTGATCTGATTGATGAGATCGTAAAGCTCCTCCTGGGCTGCACGAACCTCCCCTATATTTTCAGGCGGTCTGACGTCCCCGGGGCGAAGACGGGCATCGGTACTCACCGAGCTGATGTACTGCCGCATTTTGTCGTATTCCTGCTCGGTCTCTCCCGGTTTGGTCTGCTCCTCGAGAATTCTCCGGATGTCCGAAGCAAGCGTCGGCGTGCCAATGCCGTCCTGTTCGGGATGATACTCCGGTTCGGGAACGACATAGACCTTGGGTCGGAAGCTCGGAAGCCGTCTGCGGAAATTTTTCAGAGCGCTGCTGATCGCTGCCAATACGCCTTTTGCGCTGCCCTCCGGAGGCAACTCGGCTTTCTCAGGAGGCGTTTTTTCCTGATCGTTCGTCGATTGGTCGGCATAGGTGTTTTCCCACTGTCCATCCATGTCGGAATCATACCCTGACATTCCGAAATCGTGCACATGTTCAGGTGTTCCGTCATCCCGAATCCGTAAATCATCTCTGCTGTCGTAGTAACGATCCTGCCTGTCAGCTTCCGAACGCGGATATTCCTCCTGCACTCCGTCAAATGGCTGCTGCTTGGGCGGATTTTCCTCCATCGTCAACATGCTGTCCGCATGTTCCGGAACAGGATACTGTTCTTCCTGCGCAACAGGATTCTGCTCTTCCTGCCAAACAGGATCCCGTTCTTCCTGCGGAACAGCGAACCCGTCATCCACCACTCTGTCATATTCACTCGCAAAGGAAGCATCAGACCCGTCTACGGCGGTGGAACGAGCCGGTTTTCCATTTCCGGTAAAGCGGTCGGAAATCGCCTTGAAAAGGGCAGCAAACGCCTCTTTCAGATCGACCTTTTCCCTGTCGGAACGGCGATCTGATAGGGGAGCGCTTTCGGTACCTTCACCCGATTCAACTGGCTGCGGGGATATGTCGTCCGGTCCGTCGCAGAAGGCATTCCCAAAGCCGCCGTCCGGTTCGTCGCCGAAGGCATTCCCGAAGCCGCCGTCCGGTCCGTCGCCGAAGGCATTCCCGAAGCCGCCGTCCGGTCCGTTGCCGAAATCGTCGTCAAACCCGTCGCTGAACCCGTCACCGAACCCGTCGCTCATACCGTTGTCAAGAATCGCACCGCCTTCTGAAGGGCGGAATTTATCAAAACCCGGCAAGCATATCTTCCTTTCTGTCATGATAATCGTAATAAATATGATACCACACTCATAGTTATAAGTAAATCGTTTTAATGAAAAATAATAAAAAATTCTTTCGGAATCTCAAACGGGAGTGAGAGCCATGATGAATTACATCTTTGCCGCCATGATAACTGTCGCTTTCCTCTGGGGCATTGTCTCGGGTCACGGAGAGGATGTTTCGAACGCCATGCTGAAAAGCGGCCTTGATACCGTCGAGCTTATGATGACCGTCACCGGGGGCATGGTATTATGGAGCGGCATCATGGCGATCGCCGAAAAATCGGGGATGACCGATATTCTGACAACAATGATACGTCCGATGCTGCGGCTGATCATGCCGGGAGTGAAAAAAGGAAGCGACGCCGAAAAATACATCTGCATGAATATTTCCGCGAACATTTTAGGGCTTGGCAATGCCGCGACGCCTCCGGGATTGAAAGCCATGCGTGCCATGGCTGTGCAAAACACAGACAAAAACGGCAACCCGAGCAATGAGATGGTAACCTTCGCCGTTCTCAACACCGCCTCGGTGCAGCTTCTTCCCGCGACGGTCATGACGCTGCGCTCCGCCGCCGGTTCATCCGACCCTGGGCAAATACTGATATGCGTCTGGATTGCGTCGCTGTGTGCGCTGACTGCGGGATTGTTGATGAAAAAAGCACTCACATGCATTCAGTAAATGATGAATAAAAAACTATTAAGAAAAAGCGCATGAAACGCCAGGGATTATTTCCTTTTTGCCGAATTCGATTTGAAAAGAAATCCGGCGCGGGGCGCAAGCCGATAGAGCGGGTGACCATAACGAACCAAGTCACTTACAATGAAGCCATTTTTTCTCCCGCGACCAGCCTTTTGCCCACGGATCCCGCATCCGGGAGCGAATATGTCGAAGAAAGCGTCGAAAAAATTCATAGAACTATTTGCGCATCTTTAAAGAATATTTTCTGTTTCTCAAATATTCTTCCGCGCTTTCTTCTCCATCTGCGCACCTGCTTCCATTTCTCAGAGCGGGGAATGAGTATCCTCATGCGTCGGGAAAAAAGAAACTGAAAAAAGTCGGCAGCGAGTCAACGGCATGATCATTCACACATGCGCCAAAAGCAGTTATTAAGGAGACATACATAAATGGGAAACTATCTTGTACTGTTCACTGTTTCAGGTATCATCCTGTTCGGGATGATAAAAAAAACAAAAGTGTTTGACACATTCCTTGAAGGCGCACGCGAAGGACTGCACACAGCTGTGGGAATCATGCCGGCTCTGACCGCACTGACGCTCTGCGTCTCTGCGCTCCGGGCTTCGGGCGCAGTGGAAGCCCTCGGTGAGCTTGCCGCGCCGCTCATCGGAATGGCGCACATTCCGCCAGAAACGCTGCCGCTCATGCTGATACGCCCCATATCCGGCAGCGGTGCGCTTGCCGTGCTGCAAGGCATTTTTTCCACCTGCGGACCGGACAGCATCGCCGGGAATGTCGCTTCGGTGATGATGGGTTCCACCGAGACCACCTTTTACACTATCACAGTCTACTTCGGCAGCGTGGGAGTCAAAAAGACGGGATGTACCATTCCTGCCGCACTGACAGCCGACCTCACCGGCATGATAATTGCCGCGCTGACAGTCAATTTATTAATGTGAATTGTGAGATGTCAAATGTGAAATGTGGGAGTTTCAAGTTGTAAAGTGTAAGTGTCAAAAAACGCCGGAAAAAGGGGTGACCTCTCCGGCGTTTTTATCAT
>ONID01000165.1 GCA_900317765.1 uncultured Eubacteriales bacterium
GTCATGATGCAGGAATCCGGCGGTCAGGGACTTGACCCCATGCAGGCTTCCGAATGTTCCTACAATACGCGATACTTCCATCATGCGGGCAGTATTGTAGACCCTGAGTATTCCATCAATGTGGGTATCCAGAATCTCGCGGCTTGTCTGAAAGCTGCCAACGTACAAAGTCCGATTGACATGGACAACATTAAGCTCGCTTTACAAGGCTACAATTATGGCAACGGGTATATCGCGTGGGCGCAGGAGCATTACAAGGGATATTCGACTGCCAATGCGCTGGAATTTTCCGATTTGATGGCAAAGAAGAAGGGCTGGAGCAGCTACGGACTATCCCATCGGACGCACCTTCACCGCCGGCGGCAATCAGGTCATTGTGGAGATTGCCTCGGCGCAGGTCGGCAACAAGGGCGGACAGCCCTATTGGTCATGGTACGGCTTCAAATCGCGCATTGCGTGGTGCGCCTGTTATGTGTCATGGTGCGCCGACCAGTGCGGCTATATTGACGCGGGCATTATCCCGAAATTCTCACTCTGTTCGGACGGTGTGGCTTGGTTCAAGAAAAACGGACAGTGGCAGGACAGGAACTATCTTCCGCAAGCCGGCGATCTGATCTTCTTCGATTGGGAGGGTGACGGACGCTGCAATCATGTCGGCATCGTGGAAAAATGCGAGGACGGCGTGGTCTACACCATCGAGGGCAATTCCGGTAACGCCTGCAAGCGTCAGCATCCGTGATTTAGCATATTCTGATATCTTTCTGTTCTAAAGTGTTTTTGCAATTGTCGTCAACAATTATTTTCCAATTCATCAAGTGAAAAAAATAGATTTTGTAAAAAGATACCCCTCTGTTGCAGCTTCTCTCCAATTTGGTATGTAGGGTGCTGAGCTGCTAAATCAGCCATTAACAATACAGCAAGGTCATTACACCAATTTCGTCCGTTTGATGCAAGCTCTTGTATTGTCACATTCGATCGCCCAATAGCAGCATCATGAAATCGTACCAATTTTATAACGTGTTCAGATTCACCCAATTCCTCGGCAATTCGAGCAGATACCTCAGGATGGTTCTTGAAATGGTCATACTTCCCATCAAAACTTTTTGTTTTCATTTTGCCAGCATCGTGTAGCCATGCAGCTTTAATAAGTTCAATGCTTGCACCATGATCGATACAGTATTTCACAACCATCTCGGTATGTTGACCAACAGTATATATGTGGTGGGGAGATCTTTGCTCGCATTCCCATGCTCCTGCTCCACGCATAAATTTTTCTTCTTTTGTCATACAATGGCAATCTCCCTGTATATATTTTTACGAAATTAACATAAAAACCGTTAGATTATTTTCGCAGATGCCCCAACCTTTTTCAATTCTTCGTACCATAATTGGGCATCTTTAAGTGGTAATTCTTTTTTTATGACGCAGGGACAATTATCGACCAGTGTCTTTATTTCTAGAAGGGACAGTCTCGCGTCTAGGTTCCGAATCACACATACAGTTTTTATTTTTTTCTTTCCACTATCAACAAGATACACATCATGATTAATGGATGGAATTCGTGGATACTTTTTGCCACAAAAAGGACAAACAGAATCCGGTAAAAAAAACTTACGACATGCACTGTTTGTACATCTTTTTTTCAATTGTTTGCACCTCCACTAGCCTTAATTCCTGTGCATTGAATTAAACACTTGAAAAATCTCTACGATCCGACCTTCGTCGTACATTGTTGTCCTCCATTGATATTCGGTCAACAGGGAGACAAGTCTGAGCTTACAGTCCGTCGACCATAAGCTTCTTGCCCCGGCTTACGCCATAACCTGTACAGGATTGGTTACCTGCAAATTCACCGTCCATTCAGATTGCAAAAAAGACAGATAATGGTTGTATGCTGCCATTCGGCTACTCTTTCTGGATTGTTCCGTTATACTCGGATTTCTCCGATTCAAGGCAAAGTGCATTAGTGGCAATTCCTAAGTCGTACCAGATGCCAAACCAGCATTCCCTAGGATTATTCTCGCACAACGAGCGTCTATTATTGCACCCGGAAGATCCAAACTTTTCAATGCAGACAGTTCTGCGACACATGTTTCCGTTGGCGGCTCCGCCTTCCTTTGAACATCACTGTTTTCAAGTGATCTTGTTATACAAGTATCCTTGTATTAAAGACCAGGAATCCCATGCGCCTCGAAGCACTGGCATGCTTTGTTCATCGAGTTGACCGTAGAGATTATTCAAGTGTTTAATTATCAAAGAGCGTTTATCATCCAATAATCAGAAAATAATATCTGAATCATACTTACAACCTGACCTTCGTCATACATTACTGGTCTTCATCAATATTCAGTCAACAGGGAGACAAGTCTGAGCCTACAGCCCGTCGACTGTAAACTTCTTGTCCCGACTTACGCCATAACCTGTACAGGACTGATTACCTGCAAATTCACCGTCCATTCAGAGATAATGTCTCTTCCCATACGGGATGCCATTCGGCTACTTTTACCAGCTACTTCCGTTATACTCGAATTTCTTCGATTCAAGGCAAAGCGCATTATTGGCAATCCCTACGTTGTGCCAGCAGCCAAGTTGGCATTCCTCAGGGTTATTCTTGCACAGCAAGCGTCTATTGTTGCGCCCGAAAGATCTGTACCTTTTGATGCGAACAGCTCTGCGATACATGTTTGATGTTGACGGTTTCCGTCTTCCTCATATTCATCACTGGACACAAGCAAATCTATTTCAACAGGTATCCCTATCAAACAGAGCTGATCATTCCATGCACCTCGAAACACTGGTGTGCTTTGTTCATCGAGTTGGTCGTAAGCATGATTCAAATATTATTTTTTCAAGGTTCAAGAATAATGGGATAACTGTTTGAAATATTTCATAATGACCCAACACTGTTTGTTGATCATTCTGTGTTCAATTCTATATAAGGAAGAGAAAATGAAATCTCCAAATTGCTATTTTTTTCGTTAAAGTCTTTACATATTCTAACATAACTTAATTATTTTGTCAAGCTATGTAGCATTTATCGTCAGGGTAAAAGCATTTACTTTTTTTAGAAGAAGATGTAAAATAGAGGCATGGATATAAAAAAACTAAAAGAAGAAATCAAAAATATCAGTGAGCCGAGAAGGACGAGATATGGAAATATCCGACATAAGCTGGAAGACATCATCATCATAGGATTGTGTACCGTGATATGCGGAGGAGAAGATTTTGTCGATATGGAGGAATTCGGCAAAAGTCGGCAAGAATACTTGGCGAAATTTCTGGAACTTCCGAACGGTATACCGGATAGTGATACATTCAGACGGGTATTTGAAAAAATAAACCCGTCTGAACTTTCGTCATGCCTGATAAACTGGCTGTCGGTAGAAAGAGAGAAACGAAGTGTAATAGCGATAGATGGCAAAACGATCTGTGGAAGTAAAAATACAGAACACAAAGCATATCATGTCATCAGTGCGTTTGTAGCTGAAAATCAGTTGACACTGGGAGAACTGACAGTTGAGGAAAAGAGCAATGAAATAACAGCGGTGCCTGAACTGCTTGCTTTAATTGATGTAGAAGGAGCAATAGTTACCGCTGACGCAATGAGTTGTCAAAAGAAAATAGTAGAAAAAATTATCGAGCAAAAAGCAGATTACACCATAGGCTTGAAACAGAACCAGCCAGCCCTCTATCAAGATACGGAAGACTATTTTAAAGAATATGCCAAGGAAATGCCGTGTGAAGTCACACTCGATCAAGGACATGGCAGAATTGAAAAACGGTCTTATCGACTTCTGACCGATATTGCATGGTTGGAACAAAAAGACGATTGGTGCGGTTTACAGGCGCTCGGTATGGTTACTTCAACGGTAACAGAAAAAGACGAAACCAGAGAATACACGCGATATTTTATTACATCATTAACTGATATAAAAGAATTTGCGGACTCCGTCAGAAAGCATTGGTCCATTGAAAACCAATTACACTGGTGTCTTGATGTAGTGTTTCGTGAAGATTCTGCAAGAGCAAGAAAAGATCACTCCCCGCTTAACATGAATGTTCTTCGCAAGACCGCTCTTAATCTGGTTTCTCAAATGCAATCTCAATTCCATCGCATCAGCAAGAAAAAGCTTATGTTTAAAGCTGCTCTCGAACCTGATCTCTTTGTGAAAATCATCTTTAATCTTCAAAAGTAAATGCTGTCGCCCTGCAT